>DATEJC010000304.1:0-17322 GCA_035278345.1 Bradyrhizobium sp.
GGAGATGAAGGCGCTGGCGGAGTGACGGTCTATCCCCGTCATTGCGAGGCGCGCAGCGACGAAGCAATCCAGCTTTCTTGTTGTGGCCAAGCAAGCTGGATTGCTTCGCTTCGCTCGCAATGACGGTAGTGGTTACGACAACCGCATATCCAACAGCCGCCGCTCGCCCTTCAGCAGCTTCTTCACCGCGCTCGACGCAACGACCGTGCCTTCGTTGGCGTAGGCCTCGTGGTTCTTCTCGATGTCGTCGAGGCGGTAGAGATAATTGACCATGATCCCGGCGGACTCGCGCAGGCCTTTTTGCGAGAGGTCGCCGAGCCAGTTGATGCGCTCCAGCCGCGCGCCGTTGCCGAGGTGGAAGCGGGCGACGGAATCGATCAGGCGGCCTTTCGGCGTGCGCGCCTTGAGGAAGTAGTGCGCGGCGAGCGGCTCCAGCACGGGGCGGAGCTGCGCGGTCAGCTCCGTATTCTCGAACCAGTCCGGCTTGTCGAGATTTTCCAAAAGCTTTCGCTCGTCGTCGGAGAGCGGAACGTCCTGGCCCTCGCTTACCCACTGCATGAAGCCGGGCACCGGGGACAGCGTCACGAACGTGTCGAGCTTGGGCAATTCGCGCTGTAGCTCCTCGACCACCTGCTTGATCAGGAAGCTGCCGAAAGAAATGCCGCCGAGGCCGCGCTGGGTATTGGAGATCGAATAGAACACGGCGGTGCGCGCGCGATCGATCGCCACCGGCTGGCGCTCTTCGGCGAGCAGCGGCGCGATGGCGCCCGGAATAGCTTCAGTCAGCGCCACCTCGACGAAGATCAGCGGCGCGTCCGGCATCGCCGGATGGAAGAAGGCGTAGCAGCGGCGGTCGGCCGGATCGATGCGGCGGCGCAGGTCGTTCCAGTCGCGGATTTCGTGCACGGCCTCGTAGCGGATGATCTGTTCAAGAATGTTTGCTGGCGTTCCCCAGTCGATCCTGCGCAGCACGAGAAATCCCCTGTTGAACCAAGAAGAGAGCAGATGCACGACGTCGCGATCGAGCGCTTCGAGCTCGCCGCGGCCTTTCAGCAGGCCAAGCAGATCGGCGCGCATCTGCACCAGTTCGCCCGTACCGCCCGGCGCACGGTTGAGGCGGCGAAACAGTTCCTGCCGCCGCGGTTCCGAGGCAAAATGCAGGTCGCTGGCATCTGCGTCTGACGGCTGATCGCGGAAGGATTCGATGGCCTGCTTCAACCGTTCGTGGTCCGGGCCGAAATGGCGCGCCAGCTCCTCGAAGAAGGCGAGCCTGCCCTTGGCGTCAAGGTCGTGATAGCCGTCGAGCACGTCGCGGGCCATGGTGATGCCCGAAGCTTCGCCACGGCCCGACAGCAGCGCTTCGCAGAGTTCGAGCAATTCGGTGGCGTCGTCCTTGCCGTCGGCGGGCTCGCCCCGCCGCAGCAGTGTGCGGCTGCGTTCGGAAATCGTCGAGAGCAGATCGGAGAAGAAGGCGTTGGCCATGGGAATCCAGCGAACCCGAATCGTCTTGGGGATTTAGGAGGTAGCGGATCGGAATCAAGCGTATTTCCGGTACGGAAATATGTCATGCCCCGCGAAGGTATTAGCTTAGTCCTGCACTACTCCTTCCCCGCGAATTCGGTCGGCGTCTTGCCGGTGACCTGCCGGAAGGCATGGGAAAAGGCCGGCACGCTGGCATAGCCGAGATCAGAGGCAAGCTGCTTCACCGACAGGCTGGCGTCGACCGACAGCCGCTGGATCGCCGCCGCAATGCGGGCGCGTTGGCACCAGCTTTTGAAGGAAAGTTGCGTCTCCGCCGCAAACAGCCGCGACAGCGTCCGCGCGGAAGTGCCGACCGCCCGCGCCAGGGTCTCGATCTCGTGATCGGCGGTGGGATCGCCAAGCACGATGTCGGCGGCGCGCCGGCACCGCGGCTCCCGCGGCACCGGGATGAAGGTTGCGGAATCCTCGGCGCGCTCGAGTTCGAGCATGGCGAGGCGAACCAGCAGCGCGGTGCGCTCGGGATCATTGCGGTCGTCGAACAGCGCCAGGATAGTCTGGTGCAGGAGAGGCGACACCCGGACGACGAATTCCTTGGCGAGCTTCCTGACGTGACCCTCGCGCTTGAGCCAGGCGAGGTCGAAGTAGAGCATGCGCATCTCGATGTCGGCGAGCACGTCGATGGCATGTCCAAGCCGGGCAGGGACCCAGACCGCGCGGTCCGGCGGCACCAGCCAGCGGCCCTTGGGGGTCGTCACCTGCATGGTGCCGGTCGCGGCATAGACCAGCTGCGACTCCCGGTGCATGTGGGGCTCGAGCCGCGTGCCCTTGGCCGCACGGCGCGCCACCATATGCACCCCGTCGCCGGTGGCGCGATGGCGTCCCTCGATGGCAGCGATTGGCTTTTCTACGATATTCATTGGCCGCATCCCGTCAGCGCAAGAACATATAACCTATTTCGGGAAATGCAGGAATCGCCAAGGAAATCGTCAAGGAAATCGTCAAGGAAGCGGGAATGAACAGTTCGAGCCGGGTCATCAATTTCGTCAACGCCGCCCATTTCATCGACCATTATGCGATGCTGATCTTCGCCGCCGCGGTCATCATCATGGGGCCGGCGCTCGGCATGGCCTATTCGGAGCTTCTGCCCTACGCGACGCCGGGCTTCGTGGCGTTCGGCGCCGGCTCGCTGATCACGGGCTGGCTCGGCGACCGCTGGAGCCGCCGGCACATGATGGTGATCTTTTTCGTCGGCATCGGGCTGTCGATGATCTCGGTCGGCTTCTGCTCGAGCCCGCTGCAGCTCGGCGCGGCGCTGCTCGCGATCGGCATCTTCGCCTCGATCTATCATCCCGTCGGCACCGCCATGATCGTGTCCTATGCCGACCGGCTCGGCCGCGAGATGGGCATCAACGGCGTCTGGGGCAACCTCGGCGTTGCCTCTTCCGCGCTGGTCACCGGCGTGATCGGGCAATATCTCGGCTGGCGTTACGCCTTCTTCATTCCGGGCGCGGTCACCGTGCTGATCGGCATCGCCTTTGCGATGATGGTCGTGCACGAGGATCGCAAGGGGACGAAGCAGGCCGCAGCCCAGGCGCGCATCGCCAAGCAAGACGTGTGGCGGCTGATTCTGGCGCTCATGATCGTGGTGGTCGCGATCTCCACCACCTTCAATGCCGTGACAGTGGCGCTGCCAAAGCTGTTCGCCGAGCGGCTAGTGGACCTCACCAAGAGCCCGGCGCTGCTCGGCGTGATCGCGGCCGGCGTCTACGTGTTCGGCGCGATGACGCAATACACCGTCGGCAAGCTGCTCGACCGCCATTCGCTGAAGACGGTGGCCTTGCCGCTGTCCTTCATGCTGGCGCCGTTCCTGTATCTCGCCGCGACGCTGTCGAACCTGCCGCTGATCCTGGTGTCGATCGGCATCGTGATGGGCGCGTTCGGACAGGTCACGGTGAATGACGCGCTCGTCGGCAAGTACACGCCGGAGGAATGGCGCTCGCGCGCTTACGCCGTGCGCTACTTCGTCGGCTTCACCGCAGCCGGCGCCTCCGTCGGCCTCGTCGCATGGCTCTATGAACGCGGCGGCTTCGTCACTATGCTGCAGACCTTTGCTGGGCTTTGCCTGTTCGTGATCGCAGCGGCCATCATCCTGCCGCGGGAGGTCGCGCCGAAGGCGGCTACCTGAGCTGGACTGGAGCAACCATGAAGAAGTCGGCATTGCTGCTGGCTGCGATCTGGCTTGCGGGCGGACAGGCCGCGGTCGCTGACCAATTTCAAAAGGTGCAATGTGGCTCCGATATTCCCAAAGCCCTGATCGGCCAACGATCGGCAAACGAACGGATCGTCGTGCTTGAAGGCCGCAATCGGAAGCTGGGCCTGAAGCACCTCGGCGCGGACGAAATCTCGGACAATTTGTCGTCAATCAACTATCTCATATGCGGAGCGGAATTCGTCGTGCTGGAGGATCGCAAAGGATTGATCCGCGACGTCATCGCTTTCCCGCCGCATTCCAGGAAATCACCCGCCTTCTCCGGTGTCTGCCAGCTCGACGGCCGTGAACAGCCAGGTTTCTACATCGGCGTGCTGAATGCCGAGGCGGCGGGAGACTGGTTGCCGGTGCTTTCGGCATGGAAGATCGATCAGAAGGGTGCGAAGCTCGTCAAGACATCGGGCGAGGGTTTGCAGTGCTCGCGGCGTGGCATCTACACGGTCGATGGCGGGTTGTGAGCTCACTTTATCTTCCGGTAGCCGCGATCCGTGGTAACACCACGCGAAATTCGGTGAATTCGCCGGGCCGGGTGTCGACCTCGATCAGACCGGCGTGCTGCTTGACCACGATGTCGTGGCTGAGGGACAGGCCGAGACCCGTGCCCTCGCCGGGCGGTTTTGTCGTAAAGAACGGATTGAACATCTTCTCCCTTACGTTGGGCGGAATGCCGCTGCCATTGTCACGAATGCTGATCTCCACGCGGTCGCCTAGGTTTCTGGTGGCAGCCACGAGCGCGGGCTCGTAGCCCTTCGCGGCGTTTTCAGCCTTCCGCTTCATCGCGGCGTAAAACCCGTTCGAGATCAGGTTGAGCAACACGCGGGTGATTTCCTGCGGCACGACCTCGGCTTCGCCTGCAGCCGGATCGAGGTCCTGGTCGAGCCTGATCTGAAAATCCTGCTTCTCGGCGCGTGCGCCGTGATAAGCGAGATTGAGGCTTTCCCCGACCAGCGTATTGATATCGACCGAGCGGCGGTCGCCCGAACCCTCGCGCGAGTGCAGTAGCATATTCTTGACGATGGAATCGGCGCGCCTGCCGTGCTGCACCACCTTCTCGAGGTTGCTCCTGAGCATCCGCGCCAGTTCGTCAGTATCCTCGCGCGCCTTGTCGTCGAGCGGCGCGAGCGCGAGCGCCTCGCCGAGTTCGTCGACCAGCTCGACCGAGAGGGCAGAGAAATTGTTGATGAAGTTGAGCGGGTTCTTGATCTCATGCGCGATCCCCGCGGTGAGCTGGCCGAGCGAAGCCAGCTTCTCGGTCTGGATCAGGCGGTCTTGCGCGGCACGCAACTCGTCCAGCGAGGCCGCCAGCTCCCGGGTGCGCGCTTCGACGCTTTCGAACAAGCGGACGTTTTCGATGGCAATCGCCGCCTGGTCCGCGAATGTCGCCGCCAATTCGATCTGCTTGTCTGTGAAAGGACGCGCCTCCGAGCGCGTGAGGACGATGACGCCGACGGGAACGCCTTCGCGCAACATCGGGACACCCAGCAGGGAGCGGAACTCGCCCAGTCTCTGGGCTTCGGAAAAGGTATATTCGGCGTCCGCCGCCACGTCGGGAATATGGACCACGATTCCTTCAAGCAAGGCGCGCCCCGTCGCGGAACCGCGATCAGGCGTGACTGGAACGGAGCGAACATAGTCCATGAACTGGTCGGAGAAGCCAACACTCTCGGCGCGGTAGAATTCGTCGCCCTTCTGACGCGTGATGGTTGCCTTGTCGGCGTCGCACAGGCGCGCCGCGGACGCAACCAGCGTTTGCAGGACAGTTTGCAGGTCGAAGGTCGAGCGGCTGATGACCTTCAATACGTCGGCGGTCGCTGTCTGTTGCTGCAGCGATTCCCGCAACTCCATCAGCAGGCGGTTGTTCTCAATGGCGATGACCGCCTGCTTGGCGAAGTTGCTCAGCAGCGTGATCTGCTTTTCGGTGAACGGGCTGACTTCCTGGCGGTAGATCGCGAGCGTTCCGATCAGCCTGTCGTCCTTCAGCATCGGCACAATGGCAAGCGTTCGGGCGCCCGCAATGTCCGAAATCGCGACGACGGCGGGATTGCCTTCGAGATAGGGCTCCTGCGTCCTGATATCAGTGATATGCACCGGGCGATGCGTCGCCGCGACCGTTCCAAGTCCGGCCTTGGGGTGGGGCACGAACGGCTTGTTGAGCTGTATCTCGTTATACTCAGGCGGCACATTGTGGCCCGCCACGAAGTCGAACCTCTCGCCGTCATAGAGGTTCATGGTGCCGAATTTCGCGCCGCAAACACGTACGGCATTTTCGAGAATCTTCTGGAATAGCGGGGCCAGCTCCTCAAGCGAACTGCTGATCGCGCCGAGCACTTCCGATGTTGCCGTCTGCTGCTCGAGCGATTCGGCGAGGTCGCGGGTGCGTGCCTGCAGATCTTCGAACAGCCGGACGTTTTCGATCGCGATTACCGCCTGGTCGGCGAAGGTCGTGACCAGCTCGATCTGCTTTGCGCTGAAAGGCTCGGCCCGAGTCTTGATGACAAAAATCACACCAACGACATTGCCGTCGCGCAGCAGCGGCGCACCTAGCGCCGCGCGGTAGTTGCCAATCTTCTGCACGTCATGCCGGGTATACCCCGGATCGGCCAGCACGTCCGTAACATGTACAACACGCGCTTCCAGTGTGCTTCGGCCGACGATGCTGCCTCTGTCGATGTGCACCTCCCGGGACTGGAAGAGGTCTCTGAGACGTGCGTGCACTTCAGTGCCGTGGCCAAAGCTAGATTTGAACCGCAGAAAATTGCCTTCACGCTGGAACAGCCAGGCGTGATCCGCTTCGCAGAGGCGCGTCGCAGATTCGACGAGGGTGTCGAGCACGGTTTGCAGGTCAAACGTCGACCGGCTGATCACCTTCAGGACGTCAGCGGTCGCGGTCTGCTGTTGCAGAGCCTCCTGCAGGTCTTCGGTGCGCGCCCGGACTTCGTCGAACAGCCGCGCATTTTCGATGGCGATACCGGCTTGATTGGCGAACGTCGTTACCAGTTCAATCTGCCGGTCGGTGAACGGCTCTACCCTGGTGCGCATGAGGCCGATCACGCCGATGGTGGCGCCGTTCTGTTTGAGCGGCACGCCGAGCATGGTGCGATACTTGCCGACGCGCTGATACTCCAGCCCCTCATACTCGGGATCGGCCAGGCAGTCGGGCAGATGAACGGTTCTCTGTTCAAGGGCGGTGCGGCCGATCAACGTGTCGCGTCCCGGCGATATCGGATGATCGGAGGAGTATTTGACGAAGTCGCTTGAAGCGTTGTTGGTCGCGGCCGAATGATACTTGCCATCGCGCAACTTGAAGATCATCGAAAATTCCGCCTGGCAAAGCAGGCCCGCAGTCCGCACGATCATGTCGAGAATAGGTTGAAGCTCCGACTTCGAGCCGCTGATCGCAGCCAGAATCTCGCCGGTGGCTTTCTGCCGTTCCAGCGCCTCGCTGAGCTCGCGCTTCAGCCCTGTGGTTTCTTGGTTGGCGCCGGCCTTCGCCGTCTTGCTGCGGCGGGAGGCGGGAGCCCTGCTTTTCTTGGTGGCCCTGCGCGCCGTTTCCTGGCGCTTTGCCATGCCCTGCGTCTGACCTGATGAAAAATCAAAGAAATATCCAAGGTCAGCCTATCCAAACCGGTTGCGGACGTACAGTCGGACAAGCCGGCCTTGCCGCCGATTGGAAGACCATTTCCGACTAATCCATGCGCCGCCCCGGGATTTTTTTGGTTTCCGGCCCTCGCGCGATCGACCACAATGGTGCTTGCAAAAAGGCTCGCTCCAACAAGAGCCGCGGGGAGGTATCCCATGTCCAGCCCATCCATGCCGCGCATCGCCGGCCTCATTCTTGGAATCTTCGTCATGACCAGCATTCCCGCCGGCGCCGATGCGCTGAAAGATGAAATCGCGCCGACCGGCAGGCTCCGCGTGGCGATTGCGATCAGCCCGGCTGGCGGCGCATTCTGGTCGACCAAAACCGAGACGGGCTATGCCGGCGTGCCCGTCGATCTCGGGAAAGAGATGGCCGCGCAGCTCGGCGTGCCCGTCGAATATGTCGTGCATAACAATTCCGGCCAGATCGTCGACGCGGTCGGCAAGGGCACCTGGGACGTCACCTTCCTGCCGAAGGATCCCGAGCGCGAAGGGCGGATGTCGTTCGGCCCGATCTATGAGGTGGCCGACGCCACCTACATCGTGAAGGCCGGCTCGAGCGCGAAGGACTTTGCCACGCTCGACCAGGCGGGCATCAAGGTCGCCGCCGTCAACAACACCACGACCATGCGCGGCGCCATCGCGCATCTGAAGAACGCCAAGGTCACCGGCTATCAGACCTATGACGAGATCTTCAACCTCCTGAAGAACGGCGAGATCGACGCGTTCGCGCTGTCGCGCGACCAGCTCAACGAGATGGCAAAGAAGATTCCCGGCACGCGCGTTCTGGACGAGACCTTCAAGCAAACCGTGACCGCGGTGGCCGTGCCGCCAAACCATCCGCAGGCGCTGGCCTTTGTGGTGAAGTTCATGAAGGACGCGATCGGCAACGGCACGCTGCGCAAGGCCTATGACAACAACGGATTGAAGGACCGGCCGGTGCGGACGCAGGTGAAGTGAGAGGCCGGCGGGATATCAATGTAGCAGTCGCCCCGGCGGAGGGGCCTATAACCACGAATGTGCGTGGTTTTGCCGAACTGGAGCCAACGCTCGTTTCAACAATGGACATCGGGGTTGCGCCGGGACGACCGTGAGTATGACGCCCAATCCTCGTGCGATGACAGCGATGCGCGGCATCTGTGCAACTGCACAAATTGAGGGCACCGCACAAAATTCCGAAGATTTGCGGCCTGGCATCTAAGGCCCGGGAATAGCAACGGATTTTCGCGCAGCACGGTTGGCACATCGATTGCTAATTGGATCATAGTCAATGACGACTGCCGTCCTTTTTGGACTGCCGCGGCCAGTGCAGGCCATGGCGTTGGGATCAAGCCGCCTCGCGTGAGGCGCTTCGAGCAGTCTTCGGGACTCTTTCCAGGAACGCTCGCGCATCATTGTCCCTCACCGGGTGCGACCAGCGTATGTCGCGCGCGAGGACGGCAAGGGTTTTCAATTATCGGTGCACGGCTGCGCAGCATCCGGCGCGCTTCTTTCGCAAAGGGGAACTGGAATGGCCTATCTCGCGCCTTCGGAATTCGTGACCAAGATGGTCGACGCCGGGGAATCCAAGATCTTCATGTCGACGCGCGATACGGTCATCCGCGCCTACATGGCCGGTGCGCTGTTGACGTTGGCGGCCTGGTTCGCCGTCACGATGGGCGTCAACACGGGACAGCCGATCATTGGCGCGCTTCTATTCCCGGTCGGCTTCTGCATGCTCTATCTGTTCGGCTTCGACCTGCTCACCGGCGTGTTCGTTCTGTGTCCGCTGGCGCTGATCGACAAGCGGCCGGGCGTTACGCTCGGCGGCGTACTGCGCAACTGGGGTCTTGTCTTCATCGGCAACTTCGGCGGCGCCTTCACTGTTGCCGTGATGGCGGCGATCGTCACGACCTTCGGATTCTCGTCGCCGCCCGACAAGGTCGGCATCGCGCTTGGCCATATCGGCGAAAGTCGCACGGTAGGTTATGCCGCGCATGGCGCAGCCGGCATGCTGACGCTGTTCGTCCGCGGCATGCTCTGCAACTGGATGGTCTCGGCGGGCGTCGTCGGCGCGATGATCTCCACCACGGTCCCCGGCAAGGTGCTGGCGATGTGGATGCCGATCATGCTGTTTTTTGCGATGACCTTCGAGCACTCGATCGTGAACATGTTTCTGTTTCCCGCAGGACTCCTTCTCGGCGGCCATTTCACCGTGACCGATTACCTGTTCTGGAACGAAATCCCGACCGTGCTTGGCAACCTGGTCGGCGGCCTCGCTTTCACGGGGCTCACGCTGTACTCGACCCATGTCAAGACGGCACCGAAGCGGGCTGCCTCGCAGCAGTCGGCTTCCTCGCGCATTGCCGCTTGATTTCGCGATGCAGACGCGCCTCTCTTCGCAACAGGAGAGGCCAGTCGTCGCGAAAGATCGAATGCCGCGCGAGCTGAAAATATCGGTCGGACAATTCTCCGACAAAGGCCGCAAGGAGACCAACCAGGATTTCCATGGCGTCCTGATCCCGGCCGAGCCGCTGCTCGGCCTCAAGGGCATTTCCGTCGTGCTGGCCGACGGCATCTCCACCAGCAAGGTTTCCCGCATCGCCGCGGAGTCGGCGGTGAAGGGATTTCTGACGGACTACTACTGCACGTCGGAATCCTGGTCGGTGCGCACTTCGGCGCAGCGCGTGCTGGAGGCGACTAATTCATGGCTGCATTCGCAGACACGCAGCCAGTATGCCAACGACAGGGACCGCGGCTACGTCTGCACCCTCAGCGCCGTCGTGATCAAGTCGACCACGGCGCATCTCTTTCACATCGGCGATTCCCGCATCTATCGTCTTTCCGGCAACACACTGGAGCAGCTCACCAACGACCATCGCATCGTCATCTCCTCGCAGCAGAGCTATCTCGGCCGGGCGCTCGGTGTGAATCCGCAAATCGAAATCGATTACCAGATGCAGCGGCTGGAGGAGGGCGATGTCTTCGTGCTCGCCACCGACGGCGTCTATGAGCATCTCAACGCCCGCCGCATCGCCAAGGTAATCAACGAAGGGGCCGCCGATCTAGACGCCGCCGCGAAGGCGATCGTCGATCAGGCCTATGACGCCGGCAGCGACGACAATCTCACCGTCCAGATCGTCCGCATCGACGAATTGCCGGAGAGTGCGGCGAGCGAAGTGTTCGGCCAACCCCGCGAGTTGCCGCTGCCGCCGCTTCTCGAAGCGCGCATGGTGTTCGACGGTTACCGCATCGTCCGCGAGCTGCATGGCTCGAGCCGCAGCCATATCTATCTCGCCGTCGATATCGAGACCGGCGCCGTGGTCACATTGAAGATCCCGTCGATCGATTTGCGCGACGACCCGGCGTACCTCAAGCGCTTCCTGATGGAGGAATGGGTGGCGCGGCGCATCGACAGCCCGCATGTGCTGAAACCATCCTTGCAGGCGCGGCGGCGCAATTTCCTCTACCTCGTGTCGGAATATATCGACGGTCAGACGCTGACGCAGTGGATGATCGACAATGCCGCGCCCGATCTGGAGACGGTGCGCGACATCGTCGAGCAGATTGCCAAGGGACTGCGCGCCTTCCACCGCAAGGAGATGCTGCACCAGGACCTGCGGCCCGACAACATCATGATCGACAAGACCGGCACGGTGAAGATCATCGATTTCGGCTCGACCCGCATCAAGGGCGTGGCGGAGGCCGAGCCGTCCGGCCTGCACGACGACATCCTCGGTACGCTGCAATACACCGCGCCGGAATATTTTCTGGGCGAGGCGGCGACCACGCGCTCCGACCTGTTCTCGCTGGGAGTCATCACCTATCAGATGTTGACGGGGAAACTGCCTTATGGCGCGAAGGCGGCGCAGGCGCGCACCCGCGCGCAATTCGGCAAGCTGCGCTACCGCCCGGCCGCGCATGGCACCCGCGAAATCCCGGTCTGGATCGACGGCACGCTGGAGCGCGCCGTGCATCCCAATCCGCTCAAGCGCTACGACAGCCTGTCGGAGTTTTTGTTCGACCTGCGCAAGCCCAATGCGAATTACGTGAATACTTCGGCGTCGCCGCTGCTCGAGCGCAACCCGCTATTGTTCTGGAAGGGCACGACCATCGTGCTGGCGCTGGCCGTGATCGTGCTGCTCGCTATCCTGCACGGCGGGCATCGATAGAATACAAAGGGGCCTGGACAAATCGGCTGTCGCAACCTGGTTCAAGAGGTGAATTGGGGGCGCGTCACATGCGCCTGCCGCGGCCGCGCCTGAGGGTCTCGGACGGGCTTTCGCCAAATTGCTCCCGATATTCCACCGCGAAGCGCCCCAGGTGGGTGAAACCCCACTCCATCGCAATTTCGGTAACGCTTCCACCGCGGTTGTCTGCGGACATTAGTGCATCGCGAACCCGGGCGAGGCGGGCGTTGCGCAAATAGCGCATCGGCGAGACACTGCAATGATGCTTGAAATGTTCGAGCAGGGTTCGCCCGGGTACACCCGACGCCCTGGCGATATCCGTCAGCGTGAGCGGTAGCTGCACATGGGCCTCGATGAAATCGATGGCGCGCTTCACGTCACCGGGTGATACCTTGTTTTCCAGGCGGTGCAGGGCGGCAGTGTAGTTGCTCGGTTGCCCAAGAAGCAGCTCCGTGACGATGAGCTGCTCGTACATCGTCAGCAGGGTCGGGCTTATTCCCTCAGGGCCGGCCTCATCAAAGTCGGTAATGACGCGGTTGACGTGGCGGCGGAGCCGGCGCCCGAACGCTGTCTCGAGATCGAGCGCCTGCATGAATTCCAGCTTCCGGACCGGTTGATCGCCGAGCAGCGCCTCGAGTTGCCGGGTCAATGTCGCCTTCGAGACCTGGAACGTAACCCGCTCGCTACCCGCTGCTGACCGCGTGGAGAATCCAGCAGGGAGGACGCCGGAGCGGGTCGGGCTGCATTCAAGGCTTCCTGTCTCGGTGACCATTTCGGAGTGGCCGCGCAGCGGCATGAGAATCCAGAAGGTCTCCGGCGGCTGGCAATCGGGCGGGGTCCAGACCACGCCCGCCGCGCCATAGCGGATGTAGCCAATCCAGCTGCCGGGCAGGTGCGCGCCGCGCGAGACGAGGTCGAGCGCCCCGGCGTCGCGCGGATGCACGTCGAAGGCAAGCCGGTCGCCGTGCATGAGGGCCTGCACCTCATCGACGTTCCTGCTGGCGAATCTCGGGTAGCGCCGCAAAAGCGGCCCGGCGCCCGAAGGCGTGCTTTCTGGCTTCATCTGTCCAAGCCCCGATTGGACGTCCCACCGATCCGAAGCCCCAGTTTAGCGAGCGTCGCGCCGCTTGTCTGTCGTTTTCCGCGATTTGTGGATAGTGGCTGCGCGAACCGGATAGTCGGGTCGATGGGCCAAAGCATATCCATCGGCCACTATTGTCGCGACCGCCCCCGAGAAAATCGTGTTGCTGTGGATCGACTTCGCGGCGGCAAGCTTCGGCTCAGGTCGTGACAGGCCACAAGAGACAAGAGGATGTTATGACGCTCGCAATCAATGATACGGCGCCGGATTTCGAGGCGGAATCGACTGAAGGCAAAATTCGCTTCCACGACTGGATCGGCAACTCCTGGGCGGTGCTGTTTTCGCATCCGAAGGACTTCACCCCGGTGTGCACCACCGAGCTCGGCTACATGGCGAAGATCAAGCCAGAATTCGACAAGCGCGGGGTGAAGATCGTCGGTCTCTCGGTCGATCCGGTTGACCGCCATGCCGGCTGGGCGGCGGATATCGAGGAGACGCAAGGTTACGCGCCGAACTATCCGATGATCGGCGACACGGATTTCAACGTATCGAAGCTCTACGGCATGCTGCCCGCCGCTGTGTCGGGCGATCCCCTGAAGCGCACTGCCGCCGACAATCAGACCGTGCGCAACGTGTTCGTGATCGGCCCGGACAAGAAGATCAAGCTCGTTCTCGTCTATCCCATGACCACGGGCCGCAACTTCGACGAGGTGCTGCGCGTGATCGACTCACTGCAGATGACGGCAAAGCACAAGGTAGCGACGCCCGTGAACTGGAAAAACGGCGACGACGTCATCATCGCCGGCTCGGTTTCGGACGAGGACGCCAGGAAGCAGTACCCGCAAGGATGGAAGGCTCCGAAGCCTTACATCCGCATCGTCCCGCAGCCGCGCTGACACCGGCGGCGACCGCGTCCGGGCCCGCTCCGTGGGAGCGGGCTCGATTTACGACACCTCAATTCGCGGTGCTTGTCGCAATTGGATCCAGCCCGCTCGTGACGATGGCCTCGCGCGCCGCGGGTGAACCAAGGAATTTGATCAGCGCCTTGCCTGCTTCCGGCTCCTTCGACACGGTGGCGATGCCTGCGGAAAATATGGTGATGCGCTGGAGCTCGTCCGGCAGCGGCCCGACGATCTCGACACCCGCGACGGGTTTCAGCTCGCTGATCTGCTGGAAGCCGATCTCGGCATCGCCATGCGCGACGATCTCCGCGACCGGCGTAGCCGGGATTTTTCGCGCCTTGTCCTTCATCTGCTCGGCGATGCCGAGCTTCTGGAACATTTCGGTCGAGACATAGACGCCGCTGGCGCTGTCGGAATAGGCGATGGTCTTGGCCGCGAGCAGCGCGCGCTTGACCGCGTCGGCCGAGCTGATGTCCGGTTTCGGTGCGCCGGCTTTCACGGCAATGCCGATCGGCGATTTGGCGAGATCGACGCTGCTGTTCGGCATCACCTTGCCCTTGTCGGCGAGATCCTTGAGCGCATAGCCGACCATGATCAGAACATCGGCGGGCTCGCCGCGCTCCAGGCGGACCGGAATGGCGTTCACCGTGGTGCCCATCGAGGGACCGCGTGAGGTGACGACCTTGTGGCCGGTGGCGCGCTCGAATTCGGGCACCAGCGCCTGGTAGGCGGCGGAAAGGCCGCCGGAGATCATGACGTGGATTTCAGCGGCGCTAACCGTGGCCGTCAGCCACAGAGTGACGGCAAAGCCGAGCGCCCATGCACGCGCGAAAATTCTCATGCCAGCTCCCCCAGGCGGCTGCTTTTGACCGGCCGTCTTCGGATCGCACTCTATCCGGCAAACTGCGACGAGCCTAGGGAGGCGATGGATTGGCGAACAGGCGGTAGAGGCGATACCGCCCTCCCGTTTTGGCCACGCAATCGCCAGATTGGCATAGGGCTTGCTGCAAATCTGCCAGAATGCGGACTAGTCCGGTTGCGGGCGTGCGCCAGTACCGGAAGTGTCCTAGTTTGCCTCGGTCGGCAGGTAGCGTGTGCGAAGGGACCGATGGCAAAAACCACACTGACCATCAGCAGCAAGAACTACTCCTCATGGTCGCTGCGCGGCTGGCTGCTGGCGAAATTTGTCGGCCTCGATTTCGAGGAGATCGTGGTCGCGCCGGATGACTCGGCCGCGCGGGCGGAAATCCTGCTCTTGTCTTCGTCGATCCTGGTGCCGTGCCTGCGCCACGAAGGGGCCATCGTCTGGGACACGCTGGCGATCGCCGAATATCTCAACGAGACGTTCCCCGATGCCGGGCTGTTGCCTGCAGATCGCCTTCAGCGCGCACATTGCCGCGCGATATGCGGTGAAATCCATTCCGGCTTTGCAACGTTGCGAGCCTCGCTGCCGGTCAACCTCAAGGCCCGTTTCCCCGGCTTCAAGATCTGGTCGCGCGCCGAGGGCGATATCGACCGCATCTGCACGATCTGGCGCGAGTGTCTGAAAAAATCCGGCGGACCTTTCCTGTTCGGCGCGCGCCGCACCATGGCTGATGCGATGTATGCGCCGGTGGTGACCCGTTTCATGACCTACGACGTCAATCTCGAACCGGTCCTTGCCGCCTACGCCAGGACCATCATGTCGATGCCGGAAATGCTGGAATGGATCGACGCTGCCCGTGGCGAATCTTCCGACATCGAGGAGCTCGCGGTCGAGTATCAGGTGAGCCCACGCCTCGCGCCACTGAAGACATCGGCCAGTGCCGGCGCCGAGATGGGCGGCCCGGAGGAGTTAACGCTTGTCGCTGGCCGCCGGGTGCGGCCGATTGCGGCCGTGCTGCATCTTGTGCGCCGATTTGAGACTTGCTGCGACATCTAGCCGTGAACAGGTGAGTACGGCACGAAAGCGCTGATTCGGGCGCGGTTTGTTCGAAGCGCGTTCCGAAGATTAAGAAGGCCGCGCGCCTGCGTCGCGTTTTGACACAGGCGCGCCCATTTTATGCCGCGCCGGGTTGCCTCACCCGCGGCATCCGCCAGCCGATCACCGTTGCTTCCACTGCAATGCCGGATTCGTCATTGCGCCACTGGCCGTCGACATAGCGGCACGCGAACGGCAATTGATACGTTCCGCTGTGGTCCTCACAGAGCACCTCGACCGGAAGTTCCGGCGGTGGTGCGCCAAGTCCGTCAAATTGCGCCAGCCGCTTTTCCCGCGTTGCCATTTGTCATCCTTATTTACTCTTCGCAAAAATTGCAGGCGCCTGCCCCGGCCGGGTTCCCGACCCGTCTCCCCGGATCACCCGCCAGCCAGCACAGGCGATGAATGCGGTACCAGTGTGGTATCTATGGCGGCGCATGCGGCTTGCGTGCAAATTGGCGTGATCGAAAATTTGCGATGAGGAGTTTCATGATCGGCCGGATCGCCATTGCCGCAATTTGCGCGGTCTCTTGCCTGCTGCCGCAGCCGGGCCATGCCCAGGACGTTCCCGGCATCGAAATCTGCACCGTGGAAAAGACCATGGAGCGGCGCACCTCCTGCCTGCAGAGCAATGTCGATTTCCTGCAGAAGACCATCACAAAACTTTCGCTCGACAACCAGCGCAGGGTCGATGCCGCCAATCGCCAGATCGACGGATTGAAGGCGACGGTGGCTTCGCTCGAGAAGATGGTCGAGGAACAGAAGAAGGCGATCGAGGAGATCAAAAAGCCGAGCACGCCGCCGGCCAAGGACGCCGCGCCGGCCGCGAAAGAGAGCGCGAAGTAGCGCGTCTCACGCTACCCTGTAGCGCTCCATGACATCGCGGTCCGGCTCATAGCCGAGGCCGGGGCCATCGGGCACCGCGACATGGCCGCTCGCGTCGACGTCGGTGCGGCCGCGCCAGAGACATGCGGCGCGCTTCATGTAGAAAATCTCGACAAAGGTCGAGTCGTCGCGCAGCGACAGCAGGTGCAGCGTCGCCAGCAGGCCCGGACCGAAATAGGGCGAGTGCGGCGCCAGGCGCACGCCGCGCTCGTCCGCGAGCTTCACGACCTTCAGATATTCGGTGATGCCGCCCACCTTCGTCACCGAGGGCTGCGCGTGGCTGACTGCGCCCGCATCCATCATCTGCCTGAACTGATACAGGGTGCAGGCGTTCTCGCCGGCGGCGACGCCGAGCCCGCCCTGGCTGCGGACGTCGGCGAGCGTTGCGAAGTCTTCCGGCGGCCAGACCGGTTCCTCCAGGAACATCGGCTGCGCGTCCGCGCATGCCCTCGCGAACGCGATCGCCTGCTCGCCTGACAGCGGGCAGTTCATGTCGACCATCAGCGGAATGCCGGGGCCGATCGCCTCGCGCGCGGCGAACACCGCAGGCGTCGTGGTCTCGTGCAGCTTGATCGCACCATAGCCGAGCTTTCGGGCCGCAACGCATTCGGCCGCGATGCTCTCAGGCTTGCCGATCTTGAGCAGGCTCGCATAGGCGGGAATCGTCGTGCGTCTGGCGCCGCCCAGCAATTCGTGCAGCGGCATGTCTTTGGCTTTCGCGGCGAGGTCCCACAGCGCGATGTCGAAGCCGGAGATCGCGAACATGGTGATGCCGTAGCGGCCGAACAGATGCAGGCTGCGCTGGAGCTTTTCCACCAGAGCGGGGATTTCCGCCGCATCCGGCACCTCCAGGCCGCGCACCTGCGGCGCGATCATCTCCGTGATCGCGGTTTTGGTGGTGTCCGTGCAGAAATAGGCGAAGGCGTCGCCCCAGC
>DATEJC010000305.1:0-4642 GCA_035278345.1 Bradyrhizobium sp.
GCCGCCTTCAGGCGCAGTTGCCGGGCCTGCTCTTCCTGCCGGCCGTCATCGGCAATCCAGGCAGCGCAAAGCAGATTCGAAAAGGCGCCCTCGACGTTCTCCTGCATGCTGTCGAGTTTTGCCCGCAAGATGAACCGCCGCATTTCAGGCCCGGAAAACGTCTCCGAGCGCAGGCGCTGATATTCGGCATCCCTGACGAGAGCGCGGTCGTTCTCGCCGATCTGGCCGATGCTGGCGGCCACGTAGCCGCACGACGGGCACTCCGGCAGCCACGAGCCCATGGTATGCCGTTTCATGGCGGCAGGACGCTGGTCGAGGTCGGACGACCCCATCGCGTTCGTGCTCCACAGCGTCCAGTGCGTTGACCGCCTGCCGCAGCAGGCGCAGCGAATAGTCTCCGCTCTTTCAGTCGTCAATTTCAGCTCCCAACTTGGGCATCGCGTTGATCGACTATCTGAGGGAAGAATGCGGCTGTGCAATTGCAGGAAGCGGTGCGACGTCTCCAAAGAAATTGGAGGGCGGCAATGACGTGGGGCGGGCAAAGCGAAGCGTGCTCACCTTCACGAGCACCAAGAAAAAGGCGGGCACGGCGCTCGCGCCTTTGCCCCCTTACGCAATCTTCGCTAACGGCCTAGGCGTACCTGCCGTGGCAGTGCTTGTACTTCTTGCCGCTGCCGCAGGGGCAGTCTTCGTTGCGGCCGACCTTGCCCCAGCTGGCGGGGTTTTGCGGGTCGCGCTCGGCAGCGCCGCCGTTGGCGTCGGCCGGCACCAGCGAGGCCTTGGCAAAGGCCATCTCGTCCTCGCCGGTGTCGGCGTTGAACTTGTGGCCTTCCATCATCGGCAACGGCTCGGGCGGCTGCTCCGGCGGCACGATCTCGACCCGCATCAGCTGCGCAGTGACGGCCTCGCGCAGGTGCGCGATCATGGTCTCGAACAGGTTGAAGGCTTCCGACTTGTATTCCTGCAAGGGATCGCGCTGGCCGTAGCCGCGCAGCCCAATGACCTGGCGCAGATGGTCGAGCATGATCAGGTGCTCGCGCCAGAGATGGTCGAGCGTCTGCAAAAGAATCGTCTTCTCGACGTAGCGCATGACGTCGGGGCCCCATTGCGCGACCTTGGCCGCCATGTGCTCGTCGACGCGCTTCTCGATGCGGGAGAGCATCTCCTCGTCGGCGATGCCCTCTTCCTTGGCCCACTCATCGACCGCCAGCTCGATGCCGAGCACGCGGGTCAGTTCGTCCTTCAGGCCCGCGACGTCCCACTGCTCGGCATAGGCATGCTCGGGGATGTGCTTGGCGACGACGTCGTCGACATAGGCGTGGCGCATGTCGGACACCGTCTCGGCGACGCTGTCGTCCTTCATCAGGTCGATGCGCTGGTCGAAGATCACCTTGCGCTGATCGTTCTGGACGTTGTCGAATTTGAGCAAATTCTTGCGGATGTCGAAGTTGCGCGCTTCGACCTTCTGCTGCGCCTTTTCGAGCGCCTTGTTGATCCAGGGATGGATGATGGCCTCGCCTTCCTTGAGGCCGAGCCGCTGCAGCATGGAGTCGAGCCGGTCGGAGCCGAAGATCCGCATCAGATCGTCTTCCAGCGACAGGAAGAATTTTGAGCGGCCGGGGTCGCCCTGACGGCCGGAACGGCCGCGCAGCTGGTTGTCGATGCGGCGGGATTCATGGCGCTCGGAGCCGATGATGTAGAGGCCGCCGGGCTTCTGCTCGGTGCGCGCGGACTTATTGCCCTTCGCAGGCTCGAGTTCGACAGCTTCTTCCGCCTTCAGCACGATCTCGCGGAAGCGCTCGATGTCGGCCTTGATCTGCTCGATCTTCCTGGCCTTCTCGGCTTCGTCGGTGATACCAGCCGTCTCCTGCTGGATGCGCATGTCGAGCGAGCCGCCGAGCTTGATGTCGGTGCCGCGGCCGGCCATGTTGGTCGCGATCGTGATCGCGCCGGGCACGCCGGCTTCCGCCACGATATAGGCTTCCTGCTCGTGGAAGCGCGCGTTCAGCACCGCGAACAGCTTTGACGGTTTTCCCGCGCGCGCGGCGGCATACAATTTGTCCAGCGCGTCGGCGTTGCCGAAATCGATCTGCTTGTAGCCGTTCTTCTTCAGGAAATCGGCGAGCACCTCGGACTTCTCGATCGAGGCGGTACCGACCAGAGCGGGCTGGAACCGCTTGTTGGCACGTTCGATCTCGGCAAGAATCGCGGCGTATTTCTCGCCCTGGGTGCGATAGACCTCGTCGTCCTCGTCGAGACGCGCGACCGGCAGGTTGGTCGGGATTTCCACGACTTCGAGCTTGTAGATGTCGAAGAGTTCGTCGGCTTCGGTGGCGGCCGTGCCGGTCATGCCGGCGAGCTTCTCGTACATCCGGAAATAATTCTGGAAGGTGATGGAGGCGAGCGTCTGGTTCTCCGGCTGCACCTGGACGTGCTCCTTGGCTTCCAGCGCCTGATGCAGGCCTTCCGAATAGCGGCGGCCGGGCATCATGCGGCCGGTGAATTCGTCGATGATCACGACCTCGTCGTCGCGGACGATATAGTCCTTGTCGCGGGTGAACAGCGAGTGGGCGCGCAGCGCCTGGTTGATGTGGTGCACGACGGAGACGTTCTCGACGTCGTAAAGCGAGTCGCCCTTGAGCTGGCCGGCGTCGCGCAGCAGGACCTCGATCTTCTCCATGCCGCCTTCGGTCAGCGTGACCGTGCGCTGCTTCTCGTCGACTTCGTAGTCGGTCTTCTTCTCCAGCTTCGGCATGAAGGTGTCGATGGTGTTGTAGAAGTCCGAGCGGTCGTCGAGCGGGCCGGAGATGATCAGCGGCGTGCGCGCCTCGTCGATCAGGATGGAGTCGACTTCGTCGACGATGGCGAAGTAGTGCCCGCGCTGGACCATATCCTCGAGGCGATACTTCATGTTGTCGCGCAGATAGTCGAAGCCGTATTCGTTGTTGGTGCCGTAGGTGATGTCGCAGCCGTAGGCCGCCTTGCGCTCGGCGTCGTCGAGACCGTGCACGATCACGCCGGTGGTCAGCCCGAGGAAGGAATAGATCTGGCCCATCCAGCCTGCGTCGCGGCGGGCGAGGTAGTCGTTGACGGTGACGACGTGGACACCGCGGCCGGCGAGTGCGTTGAGGTATACGGCGAGGGTTGCGACCAGCGTCTTGCCTTCGCCGGTCTTCATCTCGGCGATGTCGCCCTCATGCAGCACCATGCCGCCAATCAGCTGCACATCGAAATGGCGCTGGCCGAGGGTGCGCTTGGCCGCCTCGCGCACGGTGGCGAAGGCCGGCACCAGGATGTCATCGAGCGACTTGCCGTCGGCGAGTTCCTTGCGGAATTGGTCGGTGCGCGCCTTGAGCTGCTCGTCGGAGAGCTTTTCGACCTCGCTTTCCAGCGCGTTGATGTCGTTGACGCGGGACTGATAACCCTTGACCCGGCGGTCGTTGGGGGTGCCGAAAAGCTTGCGGGCGAGCGCGCCGATCATGGGAAAGTCCTGTTCCTGCGGTCTTGCAGACGAGCGTGTAGCGTAATTCTAGTCTGAGCATGACCAGGTCGGAAAACCGGGGGGCCACTTTTCCGGGTCATGCTCTCTTGGTTTGAGCATGACCTGGTCGGAAAACCGGGGAGCCACTTTTCCGGGTCATGCTGTCGTCTGGATTACCCATCAACTCACCGTGACGCGTCGCGGTGCCATTCCGGTGGCGAGGTCATCCGCCAATTGAGTGGGAAACGGGTCATCCAAGGTTCAACGGCAAAAACGCGAGCAAAATAAACGCCATCGCCGCTGAACGATGGGGCAGAGATATGGCCGGCCCGGGACGATGTCAACGTGGCCCAAGGGCGCTGCGAATGTCAGGAAATTCATCATTTTGACAGGTTTTTCGCGTTGCCAAGCCCCCTTGATTGGGCGAGTGTCCCGCCGCCCGATACCCCCGTCTCAAGTTCAAGGATATTGCATGACCACCTCGTTCCCGGAAACGAAAACCGGCCTGCGTCTCGGCTTTGCCGTGGCCGTCGCTTTGGCCCTGATCGTCGGTTCGCCCGCGCGCGCTGACGACAAGGTGCTGGCCAAGGTCAACGGGGTAGAGATCAAGGAAAGCGACGTGGCGCTGGCCGAAGAGGAACTGGCGCCGTCGCTGCAGCAGATGGACCCAGCCACCCGCAAGGAGAACGTGCTGGGCTTCCTGATCGACTTGCAGATCGTGGCCAAGGCCGCCGAAGACAAGAAGATCGAGAACACCGAGGACTTCAAGAAGCGCTCCGCCTTCACCCGCAAGCGATTGATGATGGACAGCCTGCTCGCCGCCGAGGGCAAGGCCGCGACCACCGAAGACGCCATGAAGAAGGTCTATGAAGAGGCCGCCAAGCAGATCACCGGCGAGGTCGAGGTGCGCGCCCGCCACATCCTGGTCGAGACCGAGGACGAGGCAAAGGCGGTGAAGGCGGAGCTCGAGAAGGGCGCCGACTTCGCCGAGCTGGCCAAGAAGAAGTCGAAAGATCCGGGCGCCTCCGACGGCGGCGATCTCGGCTTCTTCACCAAGGACCAGATGGTGCCGGAATTCTCCGCCGTGGCGTTTTCGATCGAGCCGGGCAAGATCTCCGACCCCGTGAAGTCGCAGTTCGGCTGGCACGTCATCAAGGTCGA
>DATEJC010000306.1:0-4211 GCA_035278345.1 Bradyrhizobium sp.
AAGGAAGCGGGCTCGCTGCTGCCGCCAAAACACATCCTCAACTCGCCGACCAAGCTGATGAAGTCAGAAGGTTACGGCGCCGGCTACGCCTACGACCACGACGCGCCCGACGCCTTTTCGGGGCAGGATTATTTCCCGGAAGCCCTTGGCCGCCAGACCTTTTACGATCCGCCCGAGCGCGGCTTCGAGCGCGAGATCAGGAAGCGGCTGGAATACTGGGCCAAGCTGCGGAGGGAGCGGGGCGGGGGTTAGGACTGATTGTCCTTTGCGCGCTTTCTCAATTCGGCAAATGCGCGGCCGGCAAAACGGCCGAGTTTCGTCGCCGTGGAGTCGAGTTCCTCAGCATGATTGGCGCGTCCGGAATCGAAGGCGGTAAACCAGCGGCGGAAGCGCGCAAGTTCCTCCGCCGGCAGCTTCGAGACGGCTTCGGCGATTTCTTCGACTTTCATGCGTCTGAGTATAGCACCTTTTGGCCTCAACAAAGCTGCGGCAGATGGTTGCGATCCGCGCTCAGGCCATATCTGAGCCGGACTTGTGAATAGTGCCATCGCGGCAACGGGCGTAGGGTAAGGTGCAGCGTGCGCGGCTGCACGAAATCAAGGGAGCACGTCAGGAAATCCACATCAAACCTCGTTCCTCGCTTCGGATGCCCCGAATGCTGTTGGCGCAGAACGATACAAAACTGGGAGGTAGACATGACCATGCGACCTGATCCCACGTTTTACGCATCGCCCAAGCTTGCAATGGAAGCTCCGCCCGAGAACTTTGCCTACACCTTGCTGCTCAGTCCGGATTCCTCCAAACCGGACGCGCTGGCGGTCATCGACGTCAAGAAGGGATCGCCGACATACAGCCAGATCGTCCACACCGTGACGATGCCGAACAAGGGCGACGAGTTTCATCATTTCGGCTGGAACGCCTGCTCGTCCGCATTGTCTCCACTCACCGGACACGCCTTCATCGAGCGGCGCTATCTCATCATTCCCGGGCTTCGTTCCTCCCGCATCTATATCATCGATACCAAGCCTGATCCGACGCAAGCGAAGATCCACAAGATCATCGAGCCCGAGGAGGTGTTCAAGAAGACCGGCTACTCGCGGCCGCACACCATCCACTGCGGACCGGAAGGCATTTATGTCAGCACGCTCGGTGGCGGCGGCAAGGATGGGACGCAGGGACCTCCAGGCGTCTTCATCATGGATTGCGAGAGCTTCGAGGTGTTAGGGCGCTGGGAGCTCGATCGCGGTCCGCAGACCAGGCACTATGATTTCTGGTGGAATCTGCCGCGCGACTACATGGTAACGAGCGAATGGGCACTGCCGCCACAGTTCGAGGGTGGGATCGTGCCTGAGGACCTCCTCTCGAACAAATACGGCCACGCGATTCATTTCTGGGATCTGCACGGCCGGCGCAACGTGCAAACCATCGATCTCGGCGCGAACCATCAGATGGCGCTGGAAGTGCGCCCCGCGCATGATCCCGTGCGCGAATACGGCTTTGTCGGCGTCGTCGTCGACACCGCCAACCTGGAAGGATCGATCTGGACCTGGTGGCGTGAAGGCGGGAAATTCCACGCCGAGAAGACAGTGACCGTTCCGGCCGAGCCAGCGCCGAAGGAAAAGCTGCCGCCGCTGCTGCAGGGTTTTGGCGCCGTGCCGCCCCTCATCTCCGACATCGACCTGTCGATGGATGACCGCTTCCTCTACGTTTCCTGCTGGGGCACCGGCGAGATGCAGCAATACGATGTCAGCGATCCGCGCAAACCCAGGCTTTCCGGCTCGGTGCATATCGGCGGCATCGCGCGTCGCACGCCCCACGCCAACGGCAAGCCATTCGGCGGCGGTCCGCAAATGGTCGAGATCAGCCGTGACGGCAAGCGGGTGTACTGGACCAACTCGCTGTATTCCACCTGGGACGACCAGTTCTATCCCGACGGCGTGCCGGGGGCCGAGGTCATGGCCAATGTCGGCGCCAATGGCGGCCTGGAGTTGGCGAGGGATTACTGGGTGGACTTCCCGCAAGGTTACCGGGCGCACCAGATCCGGCTCGAGGGCGGCGACTGTTCGACGGATTCTTTCTGCTATCCGTCAGTATGAATGACAGCGCAGGACGCCACATCGGCCTGGCTGTGGGCGGCCATTGTCGTGAGCGGTCTCTACCACGGGATCAATCCTGGGATGGGGTGGCCGCTCGCGGTTGCTGCGGGATTGATGGACAAGAGCGCACGGGCGCTGCTGGCTGCGCTCGTGCCGTTGTCGGCCGGTCATCTGCTGGCGATGCTGGTGATGCTGCTGCCGTTCGCGATGCTGCTTGCGCTCGTCCAGTGGGAACGTCAGATCCAGACCGGCGCCAGCCTGCTTCTCATTGCCTACGGCGGGCTTCGGCTGGTCTATCCGCGCCATCCGCGGGTGCTCGCAAGAATTCGGCCGGCACAGCTTGCGCTTTGGTCGTTCGTGGTCGCCATTGCCCATGGCGCCGGCCTGATGCTCGTTCCGATCTATCTCGGTCTTTGCGCGAGCGCGGGGCTCGACAGGGGCCACGAGGCCGCCGCGAGCATTATCGGCGCAAGTGTTGCAATGGCCCTGATCGTCTCCGTCGTGCATTCGGTGGCCATGATCGCGGCCGGTGGAGGTGCAGCGTGGCTGGTCTACCGTTATCTCGGCCTGCAATATCTGTCGCGAGGCTGGTTCAACCTCGACACGGTCTGGGCGCTCAGCCTCATTCTGGTCGGTGCGATCGCCCTCGCAATTGGTCTCACCGGCTGGCATTGAGCCAGTTGACCACGAGCTATTTCCCGGCCTTCACGAACGCCAGGATTTCGTCCGTCAGCCGCGTATCGGCGGTGTTGATCGCATAGACCTCCGACATGTGGCTGTGCTGCGGCAGCATGTAGCTGCGCGCGCAGCCGCCCTCGCCCTTGCAGGTTGCCTGCTTCGCCAGCTCGTATTGCTCGATGAAGCGCGGCGGGTCCAGTTCGGCGGCCGTGATCATCAGCGGCGTCTGGCTTTCGGCGAGGCCCTTCAGCGAGGAACGCTCGGCATAGCGCGAGCGATCGGAGCCGAAATAGGCGATCTCGGCGTCGCCGAGCGGCGAGCCGGTGAGGTCATAGATGCCCGATATCATGATGGCGCCGGCGAGCCCGCCGCCCTTCACCTTGTGCAGTTCGGGATGCGATACGTAGCCGGCGACATGCACGGCGCCGGCGGACTGCCCCATCAAATAGATGCGCGCGGGATTGCCGCCGCGCTCGGCGATCTTCTCGCTTACCCACTGCACGACGGCGCCGAGGTCTTCCGCCCCGGCCGGCCACGGCGAGGCCGGCGCCAGGCGATAGGTGGCGTTGACGCCGACAAAGCCGTTCTTCACCGCCCACAGCATGATGTTGTCGTAGAAGGGTGCGCCGGGCGGGCTGCGCCTGTTGCCGGCCACGAAGCCGCCGCCATGGACATAGATCAGGACGGGCCGGGCGCCTGAGCTTGCATCGGGCATGAAGACATCGAGCAGGTGCCGCTCCGCCGGGCCATATTTGACGTCGCGCTCGATCCTGACGCCCGCATAGGGCTCCTTCTCCTGCATCGGCGCATACAGCGCCGCCGTCTTCGGGGGATCGATGACGCGGCCGAGTTCGAGGAGCTTCCAGGCAAGGTCCTCCGACATCGGGGGCTGCTGCGCCGACGCCGTGCCGGCAAGGAGGACGGCGATGACCGCAAGCCACGACTTCAATCCACGCATTTCCCGCGACCTCTGTTTCTTGTCTCCTGTGGCCCAACATGGCCGATCCGGAACATGATTGATACCGATTTTGCCGTGACGATTCGCCCCTTTTGCGCTACGCAGCAGGTCAATCTGGAGCAATTTGTATGAGCCGCCGCGACCGCGGACCGCGTGAAAGATCGCGTCAGAATGACCGGCCGAAAGGCGACCGCCCCAGGGGGGATCGGAGCAGTGCGCGCCCGCATCGCCCTGCAACGAAAGGCGATCGTGCGCCCGGCCACCGGCCCGGCGGCGGCAAGCCGCCGCGCTTTGCCGAGCCACGCCGCGAGAAGCCCGCGCCTGTCCGCGCCGAAAAAGAGCCCGCGCCGGAACAGCTCCCCACCAAGGTGCAGACCGTGGTGGTGACCGCTGATGAGAACAACATGCGCGTGGACCGTTTTCTGGAGGCGCGCTTTCCGGGCCTGTCGTTTTCCCACATCCAGCGCATCGTCCGCAAA
>DATEJC010000307.1:0-7803 GCA_035278345.1 Bradyrhizobium sp.
TGGCGCCCGCGCGACGCGCTTCAAGGGTGTCCAGAATGTCCTTCATTTGCTTCCGCCCGTGTCCGTCATAATGTCCCCGAGCGGAACCCCCGCCCCAAGTTTGCGGATTTCTAACACGCCCTTTTCTGAACCGGAAACCGGTCTGGTGGCCGATAGGCTGGGCCCAAGCGGTACGATAATCCAGACAAATCAATGGGAAAGCAGGCCATGAGCGAGACGACAATAGCCCCCGAGACCGGCGCCGCCACAGGCGGGGTACGCATCCTGTTGCGGCTGGAGGGCGTGGTGCTGTTCGCCGGCATGACCCTCCTTTACGGCTTCTGGGAGGGCTCGTGGCTGGTCTATGCCATCCTGTTCCTGGCGCCCGACCTCAGCTTTGCCGCCTACCTCGCCGGCCCCAAGGCGGGCGCGATCGTCTACAACGCCGCGCACTCCTATCTCGCGCCGGTGGCATTGATGACGGTGGGCCTTGCGATGGCTGCGCCGCTGACGCTGTCGCTCGCGATGATCTGGCTCGCCCATATCGGCATCGACCGCGCCCTCGGCTACGGCCTGAAATACCACACCGGCTTTGCCTTCACCCATCTCGGGCGGATCGGCAAAGGCGCCGTGGGCTGAAGGTTCACCTCGCCCTTGGCGAGAGGTGACCGAGACGGCTGTGCATCTCCATCAGGCGGAACTCGTCGGAACGTTAAGAACGCCGCCCTCGCCGGCGCGTTCTCACTCCATCACCACCGATGGAGGTCCGTCATGTCAAAATCCCATCTCGCAGCCACAGGACTGCTCGTCATCGCGCTTGGCCTCTCGGGCGGCGCCGCGCTGGCCGCTTCGCCATTGTCGCCGCTCGCAGGCACATGGTCGGGCGGCGGTACGCTGTCTACCAGCGACGGCATGCAGGAGCGGCTACGCTGCCGCGCCTCCTATGACGTGGACGGCAGCGGCTCGGAGGTGCGGCTCAACCTGCGCTGCGCCAGCCAGAGCTACAATTTCGACCTCGCGGGTGATGCGTCCTATTCCGCCGGCGCGATCTCCGGTTCATGGTCGGAATCCACCCGCAATGCCTCGGGGACCATCTCGGGGCGCGCCAGCGGCGATCACATCGAGGCCGCCGCGCGGGGCAACAATTTCTCCGCCAGCCTGTCGCTGACAACGCGCGGCAACAGGCAGATGGTCTCGATCCGCCCGCAGGCGGCGAATGTGACGGCGGTATCGCTGTCGCTGTCGCGCACCGGCCGCTGAGCTCCGCGGGGCCGCAGGGTGGATTAGGCCAACGGGTCCGCCCTACCCTGCGCCTTGCTGCTTGCAGCGGATTTGCTTTGGGTTAGCATCCACCGCTGCAGGAAGAACGGCTATTGGGGGATAACGATGCTGATCGATGGGCGCGTCGCGGCGGCCGCCGCGGTTTTCTGCACCGGCGTACTGCTCTCCTGCATCGAGACAAATGCACAGACGATCCCGAAAGAGGTCGCGGCACGGGTCGAGATACATACCATCCCCTCGCTGACGCTGTCGGACCGGCAATTCCTCACCGGCGACACCAATGGCAGCCAGCCGGTCACCATGGCAGGCGAACTCAAGATCGCGCAGGGCATCGGAAAGCTCCCCGTGGTGGTGCTGATGCACGGTTCCGGCGGCATCAGCCCGGGCATGGATGCCTGGACGCGCCATCTCAATTCGATGGGCATTTCCACCTTCGTGATCGACGGGTTTTCCGGGCGCGGCCTGACGTCCGTGAACCAGGACCAGGCGAAACTCGGCCGGCTCAATTTCATCCTCGACATCTACGGCGCGCTGGAAATCCTCACCAAGCATCCGCGCGTCGACCCCGGGCGCATCGTGCTAATGGGATTTTCCCGGGGCGGTCAGGGCGCGCTTTATGCGAGCCTGAAGCGATTCCACGAAACCTGGAACAGATCCGGCGCGCAGTTCGCCGGCTACATCGCCTTCTATCCGGATTGCGCGACGACCTATGCTAGCGACACCGACGTCGTCGACCGGCCGATCCGCATCTTCCACGGCACGCCTGACGACTATAATCCCGTCGCAACCTGCAAGGCCTATGTCGCGCGGCTGCAGGAGGAGAAGCGCGACGTGACGCTGACGGAATATCCGGACTCCCAGCACGGCTTCGATTCCGGCCTGCTCGGCGTCTCCTCCAACGTGGTAGCGGCCGGAGCGCAGACCGTGCGCAACTGCCGCATCAAGGAGAGCGAAGGCGGCGTGCTGATCAATGCGGAGACGAACGAGCCGTTCACCTACAAGGATGCGTGCGTCGAGACCAACCCGCATGTCGGCGGCAATCCCGCGACCGCGCAGGAAGCGCGCAAGGCGGTGAGCGACTTCCTGCAGGCGCTGTTCAAGCTGGGGTGAACGCGGGGCGGCGCCACGATCTCGATCTACACCTCTCCCATGCGGGGGAAGCGAACTGCCGATATGGCAACTGATGCTCGCTCCCAAAATATGAAAAACAACCCCATGCAAAGTACGTCTTCAGATCGCGCCGATATCCGTCAGGCACTGCTGCGTAACGGTCATGCGGGCTGGAATATGCTCCGGCGTCTTGCAGTCCATGTTCATGGCGAACACGGTTTGCTGCTTGCCCTTCTCGGCCCAGCCGACCACCCAGCCCAGCGACGGCTGACCGCGCTCGGCCCCTAACAGCCCGGTCTTGTAGCGGATGACGGACTCGCCGGCCTTCACCACCGGCAGGATGTCACGCACCAGCTCCTGGCTGCGCTTGGAAACCGGCAGCACGCCGCGGCGCAGCCGGTCGAGGAAATCGACCTGCTGCATCGGATCGATGCGCAGATCGCCGGTCAGCCAGAACTGATCGATGCCGCCGCCGATATTGCGGTTGCCGTAGTCGAGGAGGTCGAGATATTTCTGCATGCGCTCCGCGCCGATGCGCCGGGCGATCTCCTGATAGACAGGCACGGCGGACGCCGCGATCGCCGAGCGCAGCGTGTGATCCTTGTTCCAGGCCTCAATGCTGCGCTTGGTGCCGTCCCACTTGAAGACATCCTTGTCGGGGTCGGCGACGACGCCGGTCTCCAGCGCGATCAGCGAATTCGGCACCTTGAAGGTCGAGGCCGGCAAGCGGTCCTCGCCGGAGCGGACCTTGTCGCTGGCGATGATGAGATAGTCGTCGACCTTGTAGCCGACGAAGGTGCCCTCGGTGCCGAGGTCGAAGAAGCGCTTTTGCAGGTCGTTGCGGAACTCGCTGCGCTGGTCGGAGACCTTGGCGAAGCTGCGGGCAGGCAAGAAGGTTGCGGCGGCGAGAAGACCGAGCGCATGGCGGCGATGGATCACGGAAGGCACCGAAGGGGTTGGTGAAACGGCGGCAAGATGCGGATGGCATCGTGGTGAAACGATGACGCGATAATTCAAAAACTCTGCTTTTTTAGCGGATTCGACCCGAAAGTCGCAGAACGAAAATGAGCACTTCCGCCACCGCCTTGTAGAGTTCGGCCGGAATCTCGTCGCCGAGCTCGACCTTGGAAAGCGCGCCAGCCAGCACCTCGTTCTCCTCGATCGGGATGTCGTGGGCCTTCGCGATCTCGACGATCTTGGCGCCGACCGCGCCCTTGCCCTTGGCGACGACGCGCGGTGCGCCGGTGCGGTCGTAATGCAGCGCGACGGCGAGCTGGTTGATATCTACGCTCACAGCGCGCGATCCAGGAAATGGCCGGCGGTGGCCGTTTGCGATTGCGGCGGCGCGCCGTCACGCACCACGATATCGCCGGGCTTGAGTTCAGCGCGGGCCAGCGCGCGGCTGAGATCGGCGCTGCCGGCGCGAAGTTTTTCCGCGATCGCCGGCCGCTCCGCCCACATTCGCACCGAGGTTTTTTCGCCGACCAGTGCGATCAGCGCATGCACCGGGCCCGTCGGCTCGACATCGAGGGTGAAGCGCGCGCGCCAGACTTTCTTCGCGGCTTCCGTCTCGGTGCCGCCGCCGTCGCGAGAGATCTCGAACTGCGCCATCGCCGTGCCCTGGGGCGTCGCAAAGGGAATCTCGAAATTCCAGCGCGGTCCGGCCGGGTCGTTGGTCTGTGCAGGCTGCGGCAGCGTGTCGATGCGGTCCGGCAGCGAGGCCACCTGCAGCAGCGTGTGCCGCGCGAGCGCCGCATCGGTGTCGGCAAGCAGATGATGCGCGGCGGGCGCCAGCGGTGTATCCGGCGGGATCGAGGCGGATGCCACCGGCTGCGCCGACGGCGGTGCGCCACGGAACGGCGGCGCCGGCGTGTTGGTGTGGACCTCTTCGCCCTGCGCGGTCCCGAATGCGGCCGTTGCGGTTGGCGCCGCCGCCGCCTTTGCCGCATGTGCCAATCCCGGCGCGGCTTCCTGCAGCAGATTGAGCGCGGCACGCGCAGCCGACGCGTCCTTGACGTCCGCGAACCCTGCGCGAGCGGCAGTAATGATGGTGTCGCCGACATCTTCCGCGACAGGCACCCTCGCCTGCGGCAGCAAGATTTCCTGCGGCTCGAGTTCTTGCGCGGCTGCTGGCGCCAGCGTCGGCGTCGCCTCTCCTTTGAGCAGCGGCGCGGCTTCGACGGATTGTCCGCCCAGCACCGACTGCAGCGTCTGCCGCAGCACGAGCAGCGCCGCCTTCAGATCGGGAGCGGTATTGCCGGCAGGCACCACACCCGCCGCGAGCGAGGCTTCCAGAAGGAGGCCCGACTTTTCGAACGCGGCCTTGACGGCGGCACCGTTGAGATCGGGATCGAGGCCGGTCTGCTGCGCCAGCACCTGCTGCACGGCCTGCAACAATTTCGGCGGCAGCGCGGGCGAATTGACGACGCTGGCGAGATTGGCGAACAGCGGCGCCTGGCTGCCCTGCTCCGTCGCCGCGGTCTGAGCGGCAATGGTGACAGTGGCTTTCTCCAGCGGCGACAGCACGGCTTTTGGCGGCGCACTTGTCGTGGGCGCTGTCGGCACGTCTACCAACGCATCCGGCGACAATGTCACGGCATCGGGCGCGACATCGGCCGCATTGCCGCCGCCGTTTACGTTGATGAGGCGGATGACATTCTCGGTCTGCGATACCGCAAGCCTGAGCGTCTGGCCCTGCTGCAACGGGATCTCCGTCTTCACATCGATAGAGAGCGATGCGATGGCGATCCGCACGAGGTCGGCAGACAGCACCTTCAGCACGGTGGCGTCGATCGTCGTGCCCGGCCGCAGCACAAGCTCCGGCGTGACCGCCGCGACTTCTTGCGCCGGCAGTACGGGAGAGACTGGTGTGACGGATATCGCCATTCCGCCAAGCTAGCCGAGCGGCGTAAACCTCTCGTTAACCGCTGGCCGCGACCAGCAAAAGTGGACACCGGTTTTGCGTCCGGGCGCGGCCCAAGAGACCCGCGTTCAGGCTTTCATCGCGTTAAGAATCCGCGTGGCGGCCTCGAAATCGACCGCCCGGGCGGCCCGGCGGGCAGCGACCTCCTCGTCGAGGCCCCATTGCTCGATGTTGAAATCTTCGTCGACATGGGCTGCGGTCCAGATATCGGCGGGCTCGCGCACGCCATGGCTCAACGCCAGCGCAAGCAGCGCCGAGCCGGTCAGGGTCGTCACCACATGGAGCGCTGCGATCGACCAGGGGTCTTGCGGAAACGCAGCGCGTGCCGCCGCAATCGCCGCATCCGGCTGGCGCACATGATTGATGCCCTCGGCCAGCATGAAATGCGCACCGAGCTGTTTGGCCGCCCAGAACACGATCGGGTCCCAATGCGCGGCCTCCTTCGCCACCAGCGCCTCGGGATGGCCGGCGCGATAGAACAGCAGGTCCGTGCCGAGATACTTGGCGACGTCGTCGGCGACCAATTCGGCGCGATCGACAACGCTTTGCACGACGCTGTTGGCAAAGCGCGTCAGCGGCATGGTCAGGGGATCGATGGTCTCGCCTTGCGCGCTCCATTCGGCGGCGATGGCATCGGCAATCTCGCGCCTGGGCACCACCGCGGTCTTGCCGGACGGCGTCTTGATCGGCTTGCCGTCGAGCGTGACCGTAAAGCCCGCGTCGGCTTTGCCAACGCCGACCTCCTTGTAAAACCGCTTGCGCTGCGGCGTCCGCGAGGCGCGGCGCACCGCCTCCCCCGGATCGAGGGGGGATTGGCCGGCGACTTCGTCGAACAGTTCACGCATGGGGTTTCGGGTCTCGGCAGATCGGCGATATCTTGAGGTGTGACAGTACGATATCGATCAATGCAAATAAAGCCGATGAAGATCGCGGTTGCCGTGTTGCTGGCGCAGCACCGGAACTAGCGTGTTGCGCAATTCCGCGAATAGGTCGCGCGCTCGTTGGGGCCGAGGCCGGCTGCGGCGGCGTTATCGAGGCATTTGGTGACGCGGTCGCCGAAGGATTTTTGCCGCGCGGTCGGTGCGTAAGAGCGCTTCGGCATTTCATCCATCTTCGGGATGGCCGGAACCTCGATCTTCGGTGGGGGCGGCGGTGTGGGTAGCGGCGGATTGTAGGGCGAGCTGCCGGGCGGAATGAATTGCGCGAAGGCGCTCCCCGCATACAGCGCTGACATGACAATGCAGACATATTTCAAGGACCGCTTCATGCGGTGAATGTCGTGACGATACCGCACGATCGCAAGCGTATTCTTTTTCACGATGCCGGGAACCTGCGCCTCGACCTCGACCGCCAATCATCTCGTCATGGATAGCCGTCTTCCGCTCGCCTATGCCCCGCCATCCACGACTTGAATCCTGTGCTTTCGTCGTCACTCCTCCGGCGCATTCTCAATGGGGTCGAAGCGCTTGGTGTCGAGCCCCAGCAGATTCCAGGATTGCTGCATGTGCGGCGGCAGTGGCGCTGTCGCGTCGATAACGCCGCCACGGGGATGCGGGATCACGATGCGTCGCGCCAACAGATGCAGGCGGTTCTGCAGGCCGCCCGGCAGATCCCATTGCTGCTTGTTGAAATATTTGGGATCGCCGACAATGGCGTGGTCGATATGCGCCATATGCGCGCGCAATTGATGCGTGCGTCCGGTGACGGGCTTCAGCGACACCCAGGCGAGTTTCTGCGCGGCGGTCTCGACCACGGCATAGTAGGTCACCGCGTGGCTCGCGCCCTCGTCGCCATGCTCGGCGATGCGCATGATGGTATCGTCCTCGCTCTCCTCCTTTGCGAGATACGTCGAGATGCGGCCCTGCTTCGGCTTCGGCACGCCGGCCACCAGCGCCCAATAGATTTTGCGCGCCGAGCGGTGGCGGAACGCGCCGGTCAGATGCGTGGCCGCAAAGCGCGTCTTCGCCACCAGCAGGCAGCCCGAGGTCTCCTTGTCAATCCGGTGCACCAGCCGCGGTTTCTGCCCCTTGGCGTCGCGCATCACCTCCAGCATCTGGTCGATGTGGCGCGTGGTGCCGGAGCCGCCCTGCACGGCAAGCCCCACCGGCTTGTTCAGGACGAGCACGTCGTCGTCCTCGAACAGTGTCATTTCCTTCAGCGCAGCCCGCGTCTTTTGCGCGGCCTCCGACAGCACGCCCGGCGCCTTGGGCGCATCGAGCCGCAGCGGCGGGATGCGGACGCTCTGGCCCTCCTCCAGGCGGTCCTTGCTGTCGGCACGCTTGCCGTTCACGCGCAGTTCGCCTTTGCGGACGATGCGCTGGATGTGGGAAAACGAAAGGCCGGGAAACCGCGCTTCCAGAAAGCGGTCGACGCGCATGTTGTTCTCATCAGCGGTCACCACCACGGTCTGCACCTTGGTGGGGAGCTGTTCCGGCGCGGGCTCCCTTTCGGCACGGACAGGAGCGGGCTGCTCGCGGCGCGGCTTGGTAAAGCGCGGCGGCTTGCCGCCG
>DATEJC010000308.1:0-10365 GCA_035278345.1 Bradyrhizobium sp.
GGCACGACCCCGAAAAGTGGAGACCGGTTTTCGGAAAAGATCGTGCTCAAACAAATAAGACGCGGTCAGGCTGACTTCTTTTTCGCCTTCGGCTTGGCGGCCTTCGGCTCAGCAGGTTGCTCCGGCCCTGCCTCAATGGACGAAAGGCGCCCGCCGGTGAAAGTATAGATGCCGGCGCGCGGGCCTCGCAGATAAGTTACAACAGCCATTCGCCCGCCGCCCGGCGCGGTCGAAATGTTGACACTGTCGGGCGCACCGATGCCGCGAATGACGTCGCATTCGGTGTGCAGCAGCGCCACGGTGCCGCCGACCGGCTGCGGCGCGCTGGCCGCGTTGTCGGCCAGCGCATTGGCCGGCGGCGCCATGCCCGGGCAGGCGCCATCGGCGCTGACGAGATCTTCGGCCGTCACCGGCTTGTCAGGCGTCAGCGGCGGCGCGTCGATCGAGATGTTGCGAATGAAGAGGCGGCCGGAGCGCTGGAACCACTGCGCATCCTTGGACATGAATTCCGACTGGAACTGGTCCAGCGAGCTGTTGCAGCCCGCCAAAGCGGGCGCCAGCGCCAGCAGCGCGATCAGGCCGTTCCGGCAAAGTCTTCCGTTGCGCACGATGAACCCGTTCCCCGGAAGGGCCACCCCGACCCTTTAAGCTCTTGTCCGAACATCTCTTTGCGGCACGACCATGGCTTGGGGCAAGGTCGGGCCTGAAAACCGCAGAATATCATTAATCCCCGGAATTCCTATTCCCGGCGCTGCCAACGGCCGCGTTCGTCGGCTTGCCAATAGGTGACCTCGAACCCGCGCGTCTTGCAATCCTTCCAGGCCTGCCGCGCAGCATCCAATGCCTCGCCATCGTCGCCATTGAACACCAGCACCACGCGCTCATAGCGGTCGGTATCGGCGGGCAGCGCGGCATTGTCGATCAGGAACCGCACATTGGCGCCATTCGGATTGGCTTCCTCGACCGACAGGATGATCGGCTGCTCTTCCGCATCGGTTGCGCGGTCCGTGGCGTGCGGCAGGAAGGAGTCGTCGCTATAGGTCCACAGATGCGCGTCTAACGCTTCGGTACGCTCCTGCGACGTCGACTGCACCACCACCCGCCAGCCGCGCTCGAGCGATTTCTCGAGCAGAGGCGGCAGCACGTTTTCGATCGACATGTTCTGCAGGTGATAGAACAGGACTTCGGTCATTTCTTCGCTTCGTAATGCTCCGCCACCAGCCGCTCGAGCAGACGAACGCCGTAGCCGGAGCCCCAGCTGTGATTGATGTCGGTTTTGGGCGCGCCCATCGCGGTGCCGGCGATGTCGAGATGCGCCCACGGCGTGCCGTCGACGAAGCGCTGCAGGAATTGCGCGGCGGTGATCGAACCGCCATTGCGGCCGCCGGTGTTCTTCATGTCGGCGAATTGCGAATCGATCAGCTTGTCATAGGCGGGGCCCAGCGGCATGCGCCAGACTTTCTCGCCAGTCGCCTCCCCAACTTCGCTCAGGCGTTCGGCGAGCTCGTCATTGTTCGAGAACATGCCGGCATGCTCGGTGCCGAGCGCAACCATGATCGCGCCGGTGAGCGTTGCCAGATCCACCATGAATTTCGGCTTGAACTTCTTCGCCACGTACCAGAGCACGTCGGCCAGCACGAGGCGGCCTTCGGCGTCGGTGTTGATGATCTCGATGGTCTGGCCCGACATCGAGGTGACGATGTCGCCGGGCCGCTGCGCATTGCCGTCAGGCATGTTCTCGACAAGGCCGATGGCGCCGACCGCGTTGACCTTTGCCTTGCGCGCGGCCAGCGCATGCATCAGCCCGACCACGCAGGCAGCGCCGCCCATGTCACCCTTCATGTCCTCCATATTGGCAGCGCCCTTGATGGAGATGCCGCCGGTGTCGAAGCAGACGCCCTTGCCCACGAAGACAACCGGCTGATCGCCGCGCTTGCCGCCGTTCCAGCGCATGACCACGGTACGCCCGGGCCGCGCGGAGCCCTGGGCGACACCGAGCAACGCACCCATGCCGAGCTTGGTCATGGCCTTGACGTCGAGCACCTCGACGTCGACGCCGAGCTTCTTCAGCTGCGAGGCGCGACGCGCAAATTCCTCGGGATAGAGGACGTTCGGCGGCTCGTTGACGAGTTCGCGCGCAATGTTGACGCCATCGACGGTGTGGGCGACCGGGCCATAGGCTTTTCGTGCGGCATTAACATCGCCGGCCGCGATCGAGACCTCGGCGCGAATCGTGGCTTCCTCGCCGTCCTTCTTCTTGGTCTTGTAACGGGTGAACTTGTAGGCCCTTAAGCGGAGCCCGGAGGCGAGCGATGCCGCCTGCTCCGCCTTCATCGCCTCGTCAGGCAATTCGGCCAGGACAGTCACCTGCTCGCTGGCGGCATTCAGCTTGCCGGCTATGAGGCCGCCGAATTTGAGGAAATCGGTCTCCTTGAGGCCCGACCCTTTCCCCGCCCCTATCACAATCAAGCGCTGAATCTTGATTCCTTCCGGCGCTGGAATGTCGAGAATCGACCCGCTCTTGCCCTTGAACTGGTTGGCGGCAGCCGCCCGCTTCACGGTATTGGCCGCCTCCCCCAGGGCCTTCCGGGTGGCCGGTCCGAATTTCAGCGCGTCATCGCAAAAGGCGACCAGAACGCCGCGCGCGGCTGTGGACAATGGGACGAAGCCGACCTTCACGGCGTCGGACATAGGCAAATCCTCCAGATCAGGGCTGTCGCCGGATCGTAAAACCCGCCGGAAGTGGCCGCAAATGCCGCCTTCGGCCGCGGACGAGGGGTCCGCGAGGCGCGTTGGGATACTATGGCCTGCCGCCTGCGCCGCTGCCAAGCGCCACCGTGGCGGGCGAGCCACGTCAGGTGAATTATTAACCATCTGGAAAGGGGGTGCCTTCCCTCGGCCATTTTGTTGACCGATCAAAGGGATGGTAGTGAGAGATTAAGCCGGCTGGACGGTGCGCGGCGCGACCATTGGGGAACCCGAAATTCGGGATGGTTGCACGCCGCGCGTTCGGCTGTGAGGTGGGGACGTGCCTAGGTGATGGGGTCGATCGACAGGTATATTTTCCGCACGACGCTCGCGTCGTTTGCGGTGGTCCTGGTCAGCCTCACCGGCGTGATCTGGATTACGCAGGCGTTGCGCGGAATTGACCTGATGACGAGTCAGGGTCAGACCATTTTGACCTTCCTCGGCATCACCGGGCTCGTCATCCCGGCGCTGATCCTGGTGATCTCGCCGATCGCCCTGATGATCTCGATCTCCCACACGCTGAACAAGCTCGCCACCGACTCCGAGATCATCGTCATGAACGCCGCCGGCTACTCGCCGCTGCGGCTGTTCCTGCCGTTCTTCTACGCGACCTGCGTGGTGTCGCTCGTCGTCGCCTTCATCGCCTCCTATCTCGCCCCCGACGGCCTGCGCCGCATCAAGCAGTGGGACGCCGAAATCACCGCCGACGTGCTCACCAACATCCTGCAGCCGGGCCGCTTCGCCCAGCTCGACCAGAACCTCACCATCCGGATTCGCGAGCGTCAGCCCGGCGGCGTGCTCGCTGGCATCTTCGTCGACGATCGCCGCGACCCCAAGGAGCGCGTCACCATCATCGCCGATCGCGGCACCATCCTGCGCAACGAGAACGGCTCCTATCTCGTGCTCGAGGACGGCAATCTCGAGCGATTCGAGGCCGGCAAGCGCGATCCAGCACTTGTCGCGTTCGGCCGCTACGCCTTTGACATGTCGCAGTTCTCCAATCGCGGCCGCGACGTCTCGCTTGGAATTCGCGAGCGCTATTTGTGGGAGTTGTTGTCGCCCTCACCCGACGATCCCGTTTACAAGCAGCTCTCCGGACAGTTCCGCGCCGAATTGCACGATCGCTTCCTGGCGCCGATCTATCCCTTCGCCTTCTCCGTGCTGACCTTCGCGTTCCTCGGTACGCCGCGCACAACGCGGCAGAGCCGCGGCTTCGCGATCACCTGCGCGGTGCTGACGGTGTTCGGCCTGCGCATGGCTGGATTCGCCTGCTCGGTGATGACCGTGAAGACACCGGCCGCGGCAGCGGTGCAGTATCTGATGATGGTGCTCGCGGTCGCGGCCGGCATGTTCATCATCGTCCGCGGCATCGTGGTCGATGCGCCGGCGGCGCTGATCGAAGCGGTCAACCGGACCGCCGAGCGCGCAACACGCCTCTTCGGGAGGCCCGCCACCGCATGAGCATGATGACCAATACGCTCGGGCGCTATTTCGCCGGCCGCTTCGTGGTCGCGGCGGTGGGCGTGTTCGCGTCGATCTTCCTGCTGCTTGTGCTGGTCGACTACATCGAGATGGTGCGCAAGACGTCGGGGCTGGCTTCAGCCTCGGCGATCACGGTGGCGCAGACCTCGCTGTTCCGCGTGCCGCAGCTGCTCGAAAAGATGATGCCGTTCTGCGTGCTGATCGGCGCGATGACCTGCTATCTGGCGCTGTCGCGGCGGCTCGAGCTGGTGGTGGCGCGCGCCGCCGGCGTGTCGGCCTGGCAGTTCATTGCGCCGGCGCTGGCAAGCGCGATCGTGCTCGGCATTCTCGCCACCGTCGCCTACAACCCGATGTCGGCGAACCTGCGCGAACTCTCCAAGCGAATGGAAGCCGAACTGTTCGGCTCGGCGCCCGGCGGCGGCATCCAGGACGCCTCCGGCTTCTGGCTCAACCAGGTCAACAACGAAGGCCAGTGGATCATCAACGCGGCCCGCAGCGAGCAGCAGGGCGCCCGTCTGACCGGCCTCACCGTGTTCCGCTTCGACACCGACCTGCAGTTCAAGGAGCGAATCGAGGCTCGCGAGGCGACCCTCGAGGAAGGCCGCTGGGTGTTCAAATCGGCCCGCCGATTCTCGCTGGACTCACCGCCAGTTGAGGAAGACACGTTCTACATCACGACGACCCTCACCCAAGCCCAGGTCCGGAACAGCTTTTCGACCCCCGAAACTGTGTCCTTTTGGCAACTCCCGACCTACATCCGCTCGTCCGAGAGTTCGGGTTTTGCGACGGCCGGATACCGCCTGCAGTACCACAAGCTCATCGCACAGCCATTTTTGTTGGCTGCAATGGTGATGTTGGCCGCTTCCGTGAGCTTGCGGTTCTTCCGGATGGGCGGCGTGCAGAAGATGGTTTTGAGTGGCGTGGGTGCGGGCTTTCTGCTCTACGTTCTTTCGAAAGTAACTGAAGATTTGAGCAAGGCTGAGCTGATGCACCCCATCGCTGCGGCGTGGTTGCCCGTCTGCGTGGGTGGCCTCACCGGTTTCTTGGCCTTGCTGTACCAGGAGGACGGGTAGTGGCCGTTGTCGCCGCCCGCCAGTTGAGGTCGCCTGCGTTCAGGCGGCGCAGTCGCGTGCGCCGTCAACGAAGCCGCATGGCCGCGCTCCTGATCCTGATTTCCGGATTCATTCTTGCCGGCGCGATCGAGCTTGTGCAGGTCGCGCCCGCTTCCGCCCAGACCTTCACCTACAATCCGAGGCCGCCGAAGCCGCCGCGGCCGGCGGCACCGAATGACGGGCAGATGCTCGTGCAGGCCGTTGAGGTCGATTACGACTACAACAATCAGCGCGTGTCGGCGGTCGGCAACGTGCAGATGTTCTACAACGGCACCAGCGTCGAGGCCGACAAGGTCATCTACGATCAGAAGACCAAGCGCCTGCATGCCGAGGGCAACATCCGCCTGACGGACGCGGAAGGCAGAATAACCTACGCCAACGTCATGGATCTCAGCGACGACTACCGCGACGGCTTCGTCGATTCGCTGCGCGTCGACACCGAGGACCAGACGCGCATGGCCGCCAGCCGCGCCGACCGCTCCGCCGGCAATTACACGGTGTTCGAGAACGGCGTGTACACCGCCTGCGCGCCCTGTAAGGACGATCCGAAGAAGCCGCCGCTGTGGCAGGTCAAGGGCGCGCGCATCATCCACAATCAAGAAGAACGGATGCTGTATTTCGAGAACGCGCAGCTCGAATTCTTCGGCGTGCCGATGGCGTACCTGCCGTACTTCTCGACGCCTGATCCGACCGTCAAGCGCAAGACCGGTTTCCTGATGCCGAGCTACACGTCGGCTTCCGGCTACGGCTTCGGCGTGGACGTGCCCTTCTACTGGGCGCTCGCACCCGACTACGACATGACGATCACGCCGCGCGTCACCACCAAGCAGGGTGTGCTGGGCCAGCTCGAATTCCGCCAGCGCCTGTTGGACGGCTCCTACCAGATCCGCGGCTACGGCATCTATCAGCTCGACCCTGGTGCCTATGCCGGCCAGCCCGGCGACCGCCAGTTCCGCGGCGGCATCGACACCAAGGGCCAGTTCGCGATCAACGACAAATGGGTCTGGGGCTGGGACGGCGTGCTGCTGTCCGACTACTATTTCTTCTCGGACTACCGCCTCGCGCAGTACCGCGATCCGCTCAACTCGTTCATGAGCCTGCCGACCGAGGCGATCTCGCAGCTGTATCTGACTGGCGTCGGCAACCGCAGCTTCTTCGACGCGCGGGCAATCTATTACCTGAGCTACTCCGGCAACCAGGACAAGGTGCCGGTGATCCATCCCGTCATCGACTACAACAACGTCATCAACAACAACATCTTCGGCGGCGAGCTCAGCTACAAGACCAACTTTACGAGCCTGACACGGTCGACAGCAGCATTCGACCCGATCACGACGCTCGCCAATACCAACGGGCTTTGCCTCAACGCCTCCGCCGACCCGCTGGCGCGCCTGCCCTCGCAGTGCCTGCTGCGCGGCATGCCCGGCACCTACACCCGTGCGACCGCGGAAGTGCAGTGGCGCAAGTCCTTCACCGACCCGATCGGCCAGATCTGGACGCCGTTTGCAATCCTGCGTGCGGATGCGATCGACTCCTCGATCTCCAACCAGCCCGGCGTTTCCAACTTCCTGCCGGTCGGCGACACCACGGCGCTGCGCGCAATGCCGACAATCGGCCTCGAATATCGCTACCCCTTCATCAACGTTCAGCCGTGGGGCACCACGACGGTCGAGCCGATCGCGCAGATCATTCTCCGTCCGAACGAGACCTATGCCGGCCGGCTGCCCAACGAGGACGCCCAGAGTCTCGTGTTCGACGCCAGCAATCTGTTCGCTGTCGACAAGTTCTCCGGCTACGACCGCGTCGAGGGCGGCGGCCGCGCCAATGTCGGCGTCCAGGCCACGACACAGTTCGATCGCGGCGGCTCGATCAACGTGCTGTTCGGCCAGTCCTACCAGTTGTTCGGCCTGAACTCCTTCGCGGTGGCTGATGCGACCAACACGGGTGTCGACTCCGGCCTCGCCGGCCAGCGCTCCGACTACGTGGCGCGCGTCAATTACTCGCCGAACCGCACCTATACCTTCTCGACCCGCGCGCGGTTCGACGAGGCGACCATGAACGTCAACCGTTTCGAGGCCGAAGGCCGTGCCACCTTCGACCGCTGGTCGGTCTCCATGATGTACGGCAACTATGCCAAGCAGCCGGAACTCGGCTATCTGACCCGGCGCGAAGGCCTGCTCGGCAGCGCGTCGGTGAAGGTCGCGGCGAACTGGGTGGTCTCGGGTGCCGCGCGCTGGGATCTTGAAGCCAACAAGGTCAACCAATACATCGTCGGCGCCGGCTACGTGGACGATTGCTTCGTGCTGGCCGCGAATTACGTGACTTCGTACAACTACTCGGCCGGTTCCGCACCGCCGACCCTGAACCATACGTTCATGCTGCAGATCGGCCTGCGTACCATCGCCAATTCGTCGGGGGCCGGCATGGCCGGCGTTCAGTAGTTTCCGACCGGAGATGGATTCGCCGCCTCACGCGGCCCGGATCGAACAGGTTGAAAAACGCGCTTAGGAACATGACCGACATGCCCTCGCTCCGCCTCTCAACCCTTCTTGCTGCAATCCTCTTTGCCGCGATCGGTTGCGGCACGCCGGCGCGTGCGCAGAGCATCGCCGTCATGGTCAATGGCGAGCCGATCACCAACATGGACATCGAGCAGCGCGCCAAGCTCATCCAGATGACCACCCAAAAGCACCCGAGCCGCCAGGACGTCATCAACGAGCTGATCGACGAGAAAGTGAAGATCAAGGAAGCCAAGCGTTTTGGCGTCGACCCGACATCGAGCGACATCGACCAGTCCTATGCCGGGATGGCGCAGCGCATGCGTCTTTCGGCCGATCAGCTCACCCAGGTTCTGGAGAAACAGGGCGTGCGGCCGGAGACGCTGCGCTCCCGCATCAAGGCGGACATGGTCTGGGGTAGCCTTGTGCGCGGCCGCTACAAGGAGAGCCTGCAGGTCGGCGAAAAGGACGTCGCCGCTGCCGTGAAAGAGAAGGGCGACGACAAGCTCGAGGTCGATGCCTCCGAGTACAAGATGCAGCCGATCGTGCTGATCGTGCCGCGAGGTTCGCCGCCTGGCGCCCTCGAACAGCGCAAGAGGGAGGCCGAGGCGCTGCGTGAGCGCGTGACGAGCTGCGACGAAGCCAACAACTATTTCAAGTCCATGCAGAACGCCACGATCCGCCCCATCGTCACCAAGACCTCGGCCGATCTGCCGCCATCGCTGCGCGACTTGCTGGAGAAAACTCCCGTCGGCCGCCTGACGCCGCCCGAGACGACCAAGCAGGGCATCGAGATGGTGGCCTTGTGCGCCCGCAACAAGACCACCATCGATACGCCGAAGAAGAAGGAAATCCGCGACAAGATGTTCGTGGAGAAGTACGAGGCGAAGTCGAAGTGGTACCTGCAGGAAGTCCGCAAGGCGGCGATGATTGAATATCGTTGATGCATGGCAAAGCCCCTTGCCCTGACCTCCGGTGAGCCTGCGGGCATCGGACCCGATATCGCGATCGAGGCGTGGCTGCGCCGAAACGAAGCGATGCTTCCGCCATTCTACCTGCTCGGCGACCGCGGCTTTTTTGCCGACCGTGCAAAACATCTCGGCCTCAAGGCCGATTTCGCCGAGGTCGGCATCGATGAGGCGAGCGCTGCCTTTGCCAGGGCACTGCCGGTGGTCGCAACCGGCAAGACCGCGACCGCCGCACCCGGCCGTCCGGATGGCAGCAGCGCAGAGGCGGTGCTAGCCGCGATCCGCAAGGCCGTCGCCGACGTCGCCAGCGGGCACGCCAGCGCCGTCGTCACCAATCCGATTGCCAAGAGCGTGCTGTATCGCGCCGGCTTCAAGCATCCCGGCCATACCGAATTCCTCGCCGAGCTCGCCAGCCAGGACGGAAGGACGCCGCAGCCGGTGATGATGCTGTGGTCGCCGACGCTTGCCGTGGTGCCGGTGACGATCCACCTGCCGCTGCGCGAGGCGATCGCCCAGCTCACCAGCGAGCTGATCGTCGCCACCGCGCGCATCGCAGTCGCCGATCTGAAGTCGCGATTCGGCATCGCCAATCCGCGCCTTGCGATCTCCGGGCTCAATCCGCATGCCGGCGAATTCGGCACGCTCGGCACCGAGGACGACGAGATCGTCGCGCCTGCGATCGCCGCCTTGCGCAACCGCGGCATCCAGGCGCGCGGGCCGCTTCCGGCCGACACCATGTTCCATGAGGCGGCGCGCAAGACCTATGATTGCGCGATCTGCATGTACCACGACCAGGCGCTGATCCCGATCAAGACCATCGCCTTTGACGATGCCGTCAACGTCACGCTGGGCCTGCCCTTCGTGCGGACCTCGCCGGACCACGGCACGGCCTTCGACATCGCCGGGTCAGGCAAGGCCAATCCCGCGAGCCTGATTGCCGCGCTGAAACTCGCCGCCCGCATGGCGGCGACAAAACCGGCATGAGTGCGATCGACGACCTGCCGCCGCTGCGCGAGGTCATTCGCGAGCATTCCCTTTCGGCACGCAAATCGCTCGGTCAGAATTTCCTGCTCGATCTCAACCTCACCGCCCGCATCGCGCGCGCGGCGGGTCCCCTGGAAGATTGCACCGTGATCGAAGTCGGCCCCGGCCCCGGCGGGCTGACGCGCGCCCTGCTCGCGCTTGGCGCACGGCGCGTGATTGCGGTCGAGCGCGACGAGCGCGCGCTGGCGCCGCTGCAGGACATCGCCAGGCGATATCCCGGCCGGCTCGATATCGTCTGCGCCGATGCACAGGCCTTCGATCCGCGAGCGATGCTGAACGGCGAACGCGCGAAGATCGTCGCCAACCTGCCCTACAACATCGCGACGCAACTGCTGATCGACTGGCTCACCGTCGAGCCATGGCCGCCCTGGTACGACATGATGGTGCTGATGTTCCAGCGCGAGGTTGCCGAGCGCATTGCCGCGCCGCCCGGCAGCAAGACCTATGGACGTCTGTCCGTGCTCTCGACGTGGCGCACGCAGACGAAGATCCTGTTCGACGTCAATCCTTCCG
>DATEJC010000309.1:0-7853 GCA_035278345.1 Bradyrhizobium sp.
GATATCGGACTCACGGACGAAGGTGAGACCGACATGGCTCTTCTTCAGCGACACCGACTTGGAGACGATGAACTGCAGGTAGAGCCAGGCCGCCTTGCGGCGGTCCGCCGGGGTCGACTTCAGGAGCGTCGCAGAACCGGCATCCTGGTAGCCGAGCTTCATGCCCTCCTTCCAGTACGAGCCGTGCGGCGACGGAGCCATACGCCACTTCGGCGTACCGTCCGCGTTCACGACCGGAATACCGGGCTTCACCATGTCGGCGGTGAAGGCGGTGTACCAGAAGATCTGCTGGGCGATATTGCCCTGCGCCGGCACCGGACCTGCTTCGGAGAAGGTCATGCCTTGCGCCTGCGGCGGGGCATACTTCTTCAGCCACTCGAGGTACTTGGTGATGGCGTAGACCGAGGCGGGACCGTTGGTGTCGCCGCCGCGCTCGACAGACGAGCCGACCGGACGGCAGCCTTCCATGCGGATGCCCCATTCATCGACCGGCAGGCCGTTCGGGATGCCCTTGTCGCCGTTGCCGGCCATCGACAACCAGGCGTCGGTGAACCGCCAGCCCAGCGAGGGATCCTTCTTGCCGTAGTCCATGTGGCCATAGACCTTGACGCCGTTGATCTCCTTGATGTCGTTGGTGAAGAACTCGGCGATGTCTTCATAGGCCGACCAGTTCACGGGCACGCCCAGATCGTAGCCATACTTGGCCTTGAACTTGGCCTTGTACTCCGGATTGGAGAACCAGTCGTAACGGAACCAGTAAAGGTTCGCGAACTGCTGGTCGGGAAGCTGATAGAGCTTCTTGTCCGGACCCGTGGTGAAGGACTTGCCGATGAAGTCATTGACGTCGAGCCCGGGATTGGTGACGTCCTTGCCTTCGCCGGCCATGTAGTCCGACAGGATCACGGTCTGACCGTAGCGGAAATGCGTTCCGATCAGGTCGGAGTCGTTGATCCAGCCGTCATAGACGTTCTTGCCGGACTGCATCTGGGTCTGCAGCTTCTCGACCACGTCGCCTTCCTGGATCAGGTCATGCTTGATCTTGATGCCGGTGATTTCAGTGAAGGCCTTGGCCAGTGTCTTGGACTCATATTCATGTGTCGTGATGGTTTCCGACACGATGTTGATGTCCATGCCCTTGAACGGGGCGGCGGCCTTTTCGAACCACTGCAGCTCCTTCAGCTGATCGGCCTTGGACAAGGTCGAGGGCTGGAATTCGCTGTCGATCCATTTCTGAATCGTGGCATCGTCAGCGAAGGCCGGCACGGCGATCGTCATGGTGGCCGCGAACAGCGCCGCAGCGCTGGTCCTGGCCAAGAGACTGTCTTTCCTTCTCCGCAAGTGTCGCATTTTGGTTCCTCCGGTTACAGCGACAGAAGACTCTCTTTGCTTGAGCATGATCAGCGGTATCCACTTTTCCCGGATCATGTTCTTACTTTCAGGTCCGGGTTGGATCCCGGATCTGCGCCTACTCACCTGGCTCAGACGGTGCGAAAGATCGCAACGGCTGCGCCAAGCGAAATCAGTGTTGCGAGCCAGAGGCTCGAGATCTCAACCCCCTCCCCGATCGGCAACGTGGCGATCGGATCGGTCCCGACGAAAGCAATCCAAAGCAGGTGAATGACGGCAGCGAGAACCAGCGAGATGAAAAGGCGGTCGCCGCGCGTGGTCGGGATGCGCAGGACGCCTACGCGCTCCGCTTCCGGATAGGCGACCGCAAGCCAGGTCATGACGCCCAGGGTCGAGGCCAGCGCCGCGAAGAAGATCGCGGTTGGCAACGTCCAGGCCATCCATGCGATGTTTTCCATGTCTACCTCCCGCCACTCGACGACGCCCTCGCCCCGCTCTTCGCGGGGTCGAGACGAGCGAAACTCGCTCCGAGACGAGCGAAGCTCGCTCCGGGAGGGTTGGGGTGAGGGGCCGCTTCCGCGAAGTTGGTGGCAATTAGGATTCGCGGAGACAGCCCCTCACCCGGATCGCATCTGCGATGCGACGACATAGCCGAAGCTGCACTTCGGCGTTCTTGACGGCCGCCAAAGGCGGCCTGCAAGCAGGGCGAGGTAAAGAAGAGGATGCAGCTCGAATTTTCCATGATCACACCCGTCCGAGCGCGAAGCCGCGCGCGATGTAGTTGCGGACGAACCAGATGACGAGTGCGCCGGGGATGATGGTGAGCACGCCGGCGGCGGCCAGGAGGCCCCAGTCGACGCCGGCGGCGGAGACGGTGCGGGTCATGGTCGCCGAGATCGGCTTGGCGGCGACCGAGGTCAGCGTGCGCGCCAGCAACAGCTCGACCCAGGAGAACATGAAGCAGAAGAACGCGGCAACGCCAATGCCGCTCGCGATCAGCGGAATCAGGATCTTCACGAAGAAGCGCGGGAAGGAATAACCGTCGAGGAACGCCGTCTCGTCGATCTCGCGCGGCACACTGGAGACGAAGCCCTCGAGGATCCACACCGCCAGCGGCACATTGAAGATGCAGTGCGCCAGCGCCACCGCCCAAGGCGTATCGAACAGGTTGATCGCCGAATAGAGGTTGAAGAACGGCAGCGCGAACACAGCCGCCGGCGCCATGCGGTTCGACAGCAGCCAGAAGAACAAATGCTTGTCACCGAGGAAGCGGTAGCGCGAAAACGCGTACGCCGCCGGCAACGCGACCGAGATCGAGATAATCGTGTTGATGATGACGTATTTCAGCGAATTGATGTAGCCGGAATACCAACTCTCGTCGGTGAAGATGATTCGGTAGTTCTCCAGCGTCGGCTTGTGCGGCCACAACGTCATGGTCGTGACGATTTCGTTGTTGGTCTTGAAGCTCATGTTGACGAGCCAATAGATCGGCAGCATCAGGAAGAACAGGAACGCGACCATGATGATGCGACGGCCAGGAATCGTGCTCATGCCACGCTCTCCTTCGCCGGCCGGTCAGCGCCGGCATGGGTCATGACGGTGTAGAAGATCCAGCAGACGATCAGGATGATGATGTTGTAGACCAGCGAGAGCGCAGCGGCCTTGCCGAGGTCGAACTGGCCGAGCGCGATCTTGACGAGTTCGATGGAGACGAAGGTTGTGGAGTTGCCGGGGCCGCCGCCGGTGACGACGAAGGGCTCGGTGTAGATCATGAAGCTGTCCATGAAGCGCAGCAGCACCGCGATCAGCAGCACGCGGTTCATCTTCGGCAACTGGATCGCCTTGAACACGGCCCAGCGCGAGGCGCCGTCGATTTGCGCGGCCTGGTAATAGGCCTCGGGGATCGACTTCAGGCCGGCATAGCAGAGCAGCGCGACCAGGCTGGTCCAGTGCCAGACATCCATCACGATGACGGTGAACCAGGCGTCGAGATCGTTGGCGACGTAATTGTAGTTGAAGCCGATCCTGTTCAGGACATAGCCGAGCAGGCCGATGTCGGGCCGGCCGAAGATCTGCCATATGGTGCCGACCACGTTCCACGGAATCAGCAGCGGCAGCGCGAGGAGGACAAGACAGGCTGCGACCCGCCAGCCATGGCGCGGCATCGACAGCGCCACGACGATGCCGAGCGGCACCTCGATGGCGAGGATGATGGCGGAGAACAGCAGATTGCGCAGGATCGAAGCGAGGAAGCGCTCGCCGAGGTCGGTGTGGGGATCAAGCAGCTCCTTGAACCAGCCGACGCCGTTCCAGAAGAACTGGTTGTTGCCAAAGGTGTCCTGCACCGAATAGTTCACGACCGTCATCAGCGGCAGGATCGCGGAGAATGCCACGATCAGGAACACCGGCAGAACCAGGAACCAGGCCTTGTGGTTGACGGTCTTTTCCATCAGGCGGCTCCCTCGACGAGAAGACTGTCGGCGTAGACGTGAACATGGGCGGGGTCAAACACGAGGCCTGCAGTGTCGCCAGGCGGCGAGAAGCCCGGCGGGACGCGCGCGGCAAGCTTTGCGTCGCCGACGCGCACGCGCGCGAAGCGAACCCGGCCGAGATCGTCGATGCGCTCGATGTTGGCGGAGAGCAGCCCCGGCGCTGGCGTGGCGATATCGACGAATTCCGGGCGCACGCCGATCTCGATCTTCGCGCCCGAAGCAAGGTCGTTGTAACTGCGCTTTAGCGAGATGGTGTGGCCGTCGATGCGCGCCTGCCGGCCGTTCACCTCGGCCTTCACGATGTTCATGCCGGGCGAGCCGATGAAATAGCCGACGAAGGTATGCGCCGGCTTGTCGAACAATTCGGCCGGCGTGCCGCTCTGCACCACGCGGCCGTCATGCATGACCACGACGGTGTCGGCGAAGGTGAGTGCCTCGGTCTGGTCGTGGGTCACATAGATCATGGTGAGATCAAGCTCGCGGTGCAGCGCCTTCAATTTCGAGCGCAGCTGCCACTTCAGTTCGGGATCGATCACCGTGAGCGGCTCGTCGAACAGCACGGCCGCGACGTCGGAGCGGACCAGGCCGCGGCCGAGCGAGATCTTTTGCTTGGCGTCCGCCGTGAGCCGTGTCGCCTTGCGGTTGAGATAAGGCGTGAGGTCGAGCAGATCGGCAATCTGCCTGACGCGCGCAACGATATCGGCGTCGGCCACGCCGCGGTTCTTGAGGGGGAATGCGAGGTTCTGGCCGACCGTCATGGTGTCGTAGATGACGGGGAACTGGAACACTTGGGCGATGTTGCGCTTCTGCGTGGTGGCTTGCGTGATGTCGGTGCCGTCGAACAGGATTTTTCCGCGCGAGGGCGTGACGATGCCGGAGATGAGGTTGAGCAGCGTGGTCTTGCCGCAGCCGGAGGGACCGAGCAGCGCATAGGCCCCGCCCTGCCGCCAGGTCATGGTGACCGGCTTCAAGGCGAAGGACTCCGGCGGCGCGTCATTGCCGCTGTAGGAGTGCGCGAGATCGACGAGGTCAATGCGGGCCATCTCGCATCTCCCTCACGAGCTCTTGGGTGCAGCGACGAGGCGATTTGTCTCGTCGAAGACGAAGATGTTGTCAGGATCGAGCGCCGCATCCAGCTTATGGCCGGGCTCGTATTCATGCACGCCGTGCAGCACCGCGACCCAGTTTTGCGATTCGCGATGCAAATGCACGAAGCTCTCCGAGCCGGTGATCTCGGTCACCGAAACGGTGGCGGGGAAGACGTGGCGGCCGGCCGCGCCATTGGCGACTTCGAGCTGATGTGCGCGGAAGCCGACGCGATAGGCGCCGTCGGCAAGACCGGCATAGAGCCCGCTCGCGGGCGCCTCGCCGCCGCCGGCATAGGCGACGCTGCCGTTCTTCTTCTCGATGCCGACGATATTGAGCGGCGGATCGGAGAACACCTGCGCGACGCGGATGGTGTCGGGATGGCGATAAACCCTGGGCGTCTCGCCGTGCTGCAAGACCTCGCCTTCCCACATGCACAACGTGTTGCCCCCGAGCAGCAGCGCTTCGGAAGGCTCCGTCGTGGCATAGACGAAGATAGCGCCTGACGCCTCGAAGATGCGCGGCAATTCGGCGCGCAGCTCTTCGCGCAGCTTGTAATCGAGGTTCGCCAGCGGTTCATCGAGCAGCACGAGGTCGGCGCCCTTGACCAGTGCACGGGCAATCGCCGTGCGCTGCTGCTGGCCGCCTGACAGTTGCAGCGGCGTGCGGTTCATGAAGGGCTCGAGCTTCAGAAGCCTTGCCGCCTCCTGCACGCGGCGGTCGATCTCTTCCTTCGGCCGGCCCTGCACCCGCAAGGGCGAGGCGATGTTCTCGTAGACCGTCAGCGAGGGGTAATTGATGAATTGCTGATAGACCATCGCGACCGAGCGCTGGCGCACGTCGATGCCGGTGACGTCCTTGCCGTCGACCAGCACGCGGCCGGAGGCCGGCTTGTCGAGGCCGGCAAGCAGCCGCATGATCGAGGTCTTGCCTGACAGCGTCGGTCCGAGCAGCACGCTGAGTGTGCCGCGCTCAAGCGTCAGCGACACATCGCGAATGGTGGGGATGCCGTCGACGGTGCGGGTGACATGGTCGAGGGTGACACTCATGGCCGCCCTCCCGCTTCGCGCAGGGGACGCGCACCGGTGCCGCGATGCGCCGTCATCCAGTCGTCGAGCGCGGCGATCTGCGCCGCCGACATCCGCAGGCCCAGCTTGGAGCGGCGCCACACCACGTCTTCGGCGCTGACCGCCCATTCATTGGCCATCAGATATTTGACCTCGGCTTCGGTCAGGGTGTCGCCGAACGACTGGCCGAGATCGGCCATCGATTTCGAATTGCCCAGCAGCTTCGTGGCGCGCGTACCGTAGGCATGCGCGAGCCGGCTGGCATGCGCATGCGACAGGAAGGGATGGTCGCGCATCAGTTCGGCCGTCAGCGCCACGACCGCAGAGACATCCATGTCGCCGCCGGGCAGCGCCGCGGTCGCAGTCCAGCCTTCCTTGGCCTTGGCGCTGTGCAGATAGGGTTCCAGGCGCTCCAGCGCCTCTTCGGCAAGCCGGCGATAGGTCGTGATCTTGCCGCCATAGATCGAGAGCAGCGGTGCGCCGCCGGGCGTGTCGAGTTCGAACACGTAATCGCGCGTGGCGGCCTTGGCTTCGCTGGCGCCGTCATCATAAAGCGGGCGCACGCCGGCGTAGCTCCACACGACATCCGACGGCGTGACGGGCTTGGCCAGATATTCGCTGACGGACTTGCAGAGATACTCGATCTCCTCCGCGGTCGCCTTCACCTTGGCGGGATCGCCGTCATAGTCGCGGTCGGTGGTGCCGATCAGCGTGAAATCGTCCTGATAGGGAATCACGAAGACGATGCGGCCGTCGGCGTTCTGGAACATGTAGGCGCGGTCATGGGCATAGAGCTGGCGAACCACGATGTGCGAGCCCTGCACCAGCCGTACCTTTGCCTTCGCGTTGACGCCGGCGCCGGTGGCGAGCACCTCCTCGACCCAGGGGCCGCCGGCGTTGATCAGCGCGCGGGCGTTGATGGTGGTGCGGCCGCCGTTCAGAATGTCCTCCACCGTGACGCGCCAGATGCCGTCGGCTTGCCGGATCTCCACGGCACGCGAGCGGGTTCGGATGTCGGCGCCGCGATCGGCGGCATCGCGCGCGTTCAGCGCCACCAGCCGCGCGTCGTCGACGAAGCAGTCGGAATATTCAAAAGCCTTTTTGTAACGGCCTGATATCAGCGGCTTGCCGACCGCGTCGGTCGCAAGGTCCACCGACCGGGTCGGCGGCAGCAGATGGCGCCCGCCGATATGGTCGTACAGGAACAACCCGAGGCGGAGCAGCCAGGCCGGGCGCAATCCCGCGTGGTGCGGCAAAACGAAACGCAGCGGGCGAATGATGTGAGGCGCGATCTGCCAGAGGATTTCGCGCTCGATCAGGGCCTCGCGGACCAGGCGAAACTCGTAATATTCGAGATAGCGCAGGCCGCCATGTACGAGCTTGGTCGACCAGGACGATGTCCCGCTCGCCAAGTCATTCATTTCACAAAGGAAAACAGAGTTTCCGCGGCCCGCCGCATCGCGCGCGATGCCGCAACCATTCACTCCGCCTCCGATAATGGCGAGGTCGTACACCCGATCCAACGAACGCTTCCCCGACAAACGCCGTTTTCACTTTCGGCGACTTAGCTTTCGTTTTCGAGTAGAGCACAAAGAAAAACGAAAGCAAGCGAAAGTTGGGAATTGGGAATCGGATGCGGCAGCGGCCGATGGAAAATGAGGGATCTACGTTTCCTCACGCGGACGCGTTCTCAATTCGGGCAACGTGGCCGATGGATCGTAAGTCCGACGAACGCCCCGCCTCGCCCTTCGGCTCAACTCGCGACAGTCCCGCCAGAAGAGGTAGATAACGGCGAAGATCACGAGGCAACCGAATAGCAGCTGCTGCGCCATGAACAGCGCCACGCAAAGCAGGAACGCGA
>DATEJC010000310.1:0-9447 GCA_035278345.1 Bradyrhizobium sp.
CAGCACCTCGACGAGCACCTGCGAGGCCGCCCATTTGCAGGCATTGTCGACGAGGTTGCCGACCATCTCCTCGAGGTCCTGCCGCTCGCCGCGAAATTTCGCGCGCGGGTCCGCCTTCACCTCGATGTCGAGGCCGCGGTCCCGATGAACCTTCTTCATGGTCCGCACCAGCGCCTCGATCGCTGGCGCCACTTCCGTCACTGCGACAACGATGGTGACGCGCGCGGCGATGCGCGCGCGCTCCAGATGATGGGTGAGCTGGCCGCGCATCACGTCGGCCTGCTCCAGCACCTTGTCGGCAAAGGAATCGGCGCGATGAGCCGAAGCCTCGTTGACGATGATCGAGAGCGGCGTCTTGATGGCGTGCGCGAGATTGCCGACATGGGTGCGCGCGCGCTCGACGATCTCCCTGTTGGCATCGATCAGCGCGTTGGTCTCGCGCGCGAGCGGCGCGATCTCGACCGGGAAATCGCCTTCCAGCCGCTCGGCACGGCCGGAGCGGATGTCGGCGATCGCCTCCGAGATGCGTTTCAGCGGCGCGAGGCCGAAGCGCACCTGAAAGATCGTGGTCAGCAGCAGCACGATGCCGAGATAGGCAAAGGTGCCGCCGAGGTAGTAGTCGAAGCTGCGCGTCTCGTCGAAGATTTCGCTGGCGTCGCCCGCGACGGTGACGAGGAATTTGCCGTCGGCACCGAGATCGATCGGCCGCTCCACCATGCGCAGGGTCTGCCCTTCAGGCCCGTCGACATAGCCGAGCCGGATGCCGGCGGGCGTGAGCTCGGCGCCGTGCTCCTCGAGCTTGGGCAGCTTCTTGTCCCACAGCGAGCGCGAGGCGCGCGTCTCGGCTTTCTCGGAGTCGGCGCGGGTGATCTGCCAGTACCAGCCGGACAGCGGCAGCTCGAACAACGGCTCGCCGAGCGACTGGAACTGGCGTTCCGGCGGCTCGTCCGGCGTTGCGACCTCCGCGATCAGCGTGCGCAGATATAAATTGAGCCGGCGGTCGAAGGCGCGTTCGGTCGCGGCGCGATAGACGGAGGACAGCACGACGCCGGTGAGCAGGAGGATCACCACCACCCACGCGGTCGCCGACAGAAACAGGCGGGTGGCAAGCGAGCTGCCGCGCATCAGGGCATGATCCAGAAAAATGGCACCGGTTTCCCGGATAAGACCATGACCGGAGCAAAAGGGAAGCCCCGCAGCGTGCTCGTCACGTCCCCGCCGTGGGCGGCGTCAGGAGGTAACCGAGCCCGCGCACCGTCTGGATGATGTCGACCTCGAGCTTCTTGCGGATGCGGCCGACGAACACCTCGATGGTGTTGGAGTCGCGGTCGAAATCCTGGTCGTAGAGATGCTCGACGAGCTCGGTGCGCGACACCACGCGGCCGACATGGTGCATGAGGTATTCAAGCAGATTGTATTCGTGCGAGGTCAGCTTGATCGGATTGCCGTTGACGCTGACGCGCTTGGTGCGCGTGTTGAGCGTCACCGGCCCGCAGGTCAATTCGACCTGGGCATGGCCGGTGGAGCGGCGCAGCAGCGCGCGGATGCGGGCGAGGATCTCTTCGAGATGAAAGGGCTTTGCGACATAGTCGTCGGCGCCGGCGTCAAAGCCCTGCACCTTGTCGCTCCAGCGGTCGCGCGCGGTAAGGATGAGCACCGGCATCACGCGCTTGTTGCGCCGCCAGGCCTCCAGCACGGAAATGCCGTCCATCTTGGGCAGGCCGATATCGAGCACGACCGCGTCATAGGGTTCGCTGTCGCCGAGATAATGCCCCTCCTCGCCGTCAAACGCGCGATCCACGACGTAACCGGCGTCAGTCAGCGCCGTGGTGAGCTGGCGATTGAGATCAGGATCGTCCTCAACGACGAGCAAGCGCAAGCTGGCCTCCGATGGTGAGCACACAAGATGTGGCTCAAGAAAAGCCTCAGCGGCGTGAACCGCCAATGAACGGGAACCCGGCGCAAGATTACTTTTTGTTCATGCGGCAAGACGAGCCGCCGATGCCTAGCACGTCGAATCGAAAGCCCCAAGCTGGGGGCCTTTAGCCTGTCAGGTCCGGAAAAAGACGAACCAGATCACACCCAGAATCAGTATCGCGAGCCCGGTCGAAGCCGTGAGCAACGCAAGCACCGACGGGCCCGGCTCGCCCTGGCGCGCCTCGGTCGGGGTTTCGACGATCCGGCCATGTTGTCGTGTTGCCATCGTATCCTCATCGCAAGTAGCCGTGTCGGCGGCCAATGCCTCGGCACGACCGTCGGAGGAGCAACGCGTGGTCCGAAATGATGTTCCGCGGCCCGCCCCCTGCGACCGAGCGCCGCTTCCGCGGCTGGAATGGCTTGCCTGCGGTCGAACCGAGCCGTCGCAGATCGGTTAACGCCGTTGGGAGATTCCGCCCGCCCGCGCGTTCAAAACAGGGCCGGGCCGTGGTATCCTTAACGGTCGTCTGTTGTGTTTCGGAGTGATTTCATGGCCCCCCGCGCCAACTGGAAGGGCTTTTTGCGCCTTTCGCTGGTGACCTGCCCAGTCGCCCTCTATCCGGCGACGTCGGATACCGAAAAGGTCTCCTTCAACCAGATCAACCGCAAGACCGGCCACCGCATCAAATATGCCAAGGTCGATGCGGATACCGGCGAGGAAGTGTCCAACGAGGACATCATCAAGGGCTACAAGGTCGACACCGACACCTATATCGAGGTGACCAAGGACGAGCTGGACGAGATCGCGCTTGACTCGACCCGCACCATCGACATCGACGAATTCGTACCGCGCAGCGACATCGACAGCCGCTACGTGATCCGGCCCTATTATCTGGTGCCCGATGGCAAAGTCGGCCACGACGCCTTCGCGGTGATCCGCGAGACCATCCGCAACATGGACAAGGTGGCAATCGGCCGCGTGGTGCTGACCAACCGCGAGCACATCATTGCGCTGGAGCCGCTGGACAACGGCCTGATGGGAACGCTGCTTCGCTACCCCTATGAGGTGCGCGACGAAAAGGAATATTTCGACGACATCCAGAATGTGAAGATCACGAAGGATATGCTTGATCTTGCAAAGCATATCGTCGAGCAGAAGTCCGCGCCGTTCGAGCCGGAGAAGTTCGAGGACCGCTACGAGGAAGCCCTCGTCGACCTGATCGACCGCAAGCGCAACGGCAAGCTCACGGGCGCCAAGCCCGCGCCGAAGTCGAGCGGCAACGTCATCAACCTGATGGATGCGCTGAAGAAGAGCCTGGCCGGTGGCGGCGAGCGCAAGGCGGCCCCTGCCCCTGCGAAGGCCAAGGGCAAGAAGAAGCGCGCCGAGGGCCAGCGCGAAATGCTGCTGCCGATATCGGGAAGCGGCAGTGGAAAGCGTGCCGCCAAGGAAGCCCCGAAGAAGGCCGAGAAGCCGGTACGCGCCCAGGGCAAGGCAAGGAAAGCCGGCTGATCAGGCGTGGCGATCGGCCTAGTCGCCGCAGCCTCCGTCGCCGCCATCCCCGTCGCCGCCGAACAGGCCGAGCTCGGGATCGCCGCCGCTGCCGCTGCGGAAATTGTTGTTGCTGAGTGCGCTCACCACGAGCAGGACAAGGACCAGCACCATGGCAAATGTCGGCCATGGATTGCGCGCAACCTGCGCCGCGAGCTGGAGGACGACGTCCGGCATGATCTTACTTGATCGAGCTGTTCACCGACGCGAATTTGTCGTTGAGCGTACTACCGATGCCGTTGACGGCAACGAGGATGACGATGCTGAGGCCGGTCGCAATCAGGCAATATTCGATCGCGGTCGCGCCGGACTCATTCTTCAAGAAATCACAAATCAGCCGCCGCATTCCCAAAACTCCTGTCGACGCCCGCAAGACTCTCCCCGCGCCAATGCGATGGCAATGTAAATTCGGCTGATTGCCGGCCCGTTGAGGAAGAAGGTCAACGAACGGTTAAGGCGAAGCCCGGAAAAACGACCGCAGTATTCATACGGGTCGAAAAATTTACCCTTGTTCCGCGCGGCCAATGCATAGTCGGCCATCGGCTCCGGAGCGGACATGGCTACGCAGAAGCGCTCGTCGAACAGAAACTATATCGACCTCGTCGAGGACCGAGGCCGCGAGCAGCGTGCCGCCGAACTGCAGCCGACATACCTCAGTCCGATCAAGGATTACCTGCTGGGCCTCGTCGCCGCGATGCGATCGCCCCGGAGCGAAGCAAGATAACCCTCGCCCCGCCCGCCTTGCAGCGCAATGCAAGCGGTCAAACGCATATCAGCACTTCCCCCACGGCCCGCCGTCACAGCTTTACCGACGCCTAAAATCCTGTTCCAACTGTCGGCAAATCCGCCGGAATGAACCGGCGTGCCGGATTGGGGAGAAGCGTCATGAAGCTCGGTGCTGCGATTGCGGAAATCATGAAGCGCGAGGGCATCGAGATCCTCTGCGGCTATCCAGTCAATCACCTCATCGAGTTCGCCGCCAACGCCGATATCCGCCCCATCATGGTGCGCCAGGAGCGCATTGGCCTGCATATGGCGGATGCGATCTCCCGCGTCACGTCAGGCGGCAGCGTCGGTGCGTTCTGCATGCAGCACGGCCCCGGCTCGGAAAACGCCATGGGCGGCGTCGCACAGTGCTATGGCGAGTCGGTCCCGGTGCTGGTGTTGCCGATGGGCTATGCGCGCAGGCTCTCCCATATCGATCCCAACTTCAACTCCAGCCAGGCGATGAAAGCGTTCTCGAAATCGTCGGAGCCGATCATCCTTGCCAGCGAGGTCTGCAACATCTTTCGCCGCGCCTTCACCAAATTGAAGAACGGCCGCGGCGGGCCTGTGATCGTCGAGATCCCCGCCGACATGTGGAACGAGGAGGTGCCCGAGCCCCTCAACTACACGCCGGTGCTGCGCACCCGCTACGGCGCCGATCCCCTGCATGTGAAGGAAGCGGCCGCCATGCTCATCGCCGCCAAGCGGCCGGTGATCTATGCCGGCCAGGGCGTGCACTACGCAAAAGCCTGGCCGCAATTGAAGCGGCTCGCCGAGCGGCTGGCGATTCCCGTCACGACAAGCCTCGGTGGCAAGTCATCCTTCCCCGAGACGCATCCGCTATCACTCGGCTCGGGCGGCCTCGCCGTGCCGCGGGCCGTTCCAAAGTTCCTGGCTGAAGCCGACGTGATCTTCGGCATCGGCTGCTCCTTCACGGAAACCTCCTTCGGCATCGCCATGCCCAAGGGGAAAACCATCATCCATGCCACGCTCGATCCCAATCATCTTAACAAGGATGTGGAAGCAAGGATCGGTCTCGTCGGCGATGCCGGCCTCGTGCTCGACGCGCTGCTGGATGAGGTCAACAAATCAGTCAAATCCGATCGCGACCCCAGCGCGGTTGCCGCCGAGATCGCGGCCTCGCACAAGGAGTGGTTGGCCAAATGGATGCCGAAGCTGACCTCGAACGATGCGCCGCTCAATCCCTATCGCGTGCTCTGGGATCTGCAGCACACCGTCGACATCACGAACACCGTCATCACCCATGACGCCGGTAGCCCGCGCGATCAGCTTTCGCCGTTCTGGAAGGCGGTCGAGCCACTCTCCTATATCGGCTGGGGCAAGACCACGCAGCTCGGCTACGGCCTCGGGCTTGCGATGGGCGCCAAGCTCGCAAGGCCCGACAAGCTCTGCATCAATGTCTGGGGCGATGCCGCGATCGGCTTCACCGGCATGGATTTCGAGACCGCCGTGCGCGAGCGCATCCCGATCATGTCCATCCTGCTCAACAATTTCTCCATGGCGATCGAATTGAAGGTGATGCCGATCTCGACGGAAAAGTATCGCTCCACCGATATTTCCGGCGACTATGCGGCGATGGCGCGCGCGTTTGGCGGCCATGGCGAGCGGGTCACCAAGCCCGAGGACATCATCCCCGCGATCAAGCGCGGAATCCAGAAAACGCGGGAAGGCGTGCCCGTGCTTTTGGAATTCATCACCAGCAAGGAAACCGAGGTGTCGCGTCCGGGTACCTAGGTTCGAACGGGCAGTCTGCCGATGCCACATGTCACCATCATTGAAACCGGCCTCGTCAGCCCCGGCAATCGCGAACGTCACGGATCGTATCCGCAGATGTTCGAGCAGATGATCGGTGCGGCGGACGGTTCGGTCACATTCGATACCGTCAGCATTCCCGCCGGCGAGCCGCTGCCTGACGTCGGCGGGCTCGCGGCGATCCTCATTACCGGCTCCGCGGCCGGCGTCTATGATGACTTCGACTGGATTGCGCCACTGGAGGATTTCGTGCGCGCCGTCCATGATGCGAAAGTGCCGATGGTCGGGGTCTGCTTCGGGCACCAGCTGATCGCGCAGGCGCTGGGCGGCACGGTTCGCAAGTCGGAGAAAGGCTGGGGCATCGGGCGACACGTCTACGACGTGATGCCGGGCAACGGAATTCTTGACGGCGAGCGCATCGCGCTCATCGCCTCGCATCAGGATCAGGTCATCACGCCGCCATCGGGAGCCCAAACCGTTCTGTCCTCGAATTTCACCGAACATGCCGGGCTGCTCTATCCCGGCGGCACCACGTTTTCGGTGCAGCCGCACCCCGAATTCTCCGTCGGCTATGCGCTGGCCTGCTGCGAGATCGCGCACAGCCGAGGCCATGCGCCTGACAGCCTCGTGGCCAGCGCAAAGGCGTCGCTCGCCGAGCCGCTGGAAAGTGCCAGGCTGGGCAACGCGATCACGCGCTTCCTCACGCAATCAAGGTGAAGTGAGTGTGCGACCGCGCAGAAAGGCTGTTTGAAGGCCCCCGCGGGCGCTGGCCCTAATGCTTCCGGGATGAAATAATCCGGCTGGACCGCGGCAAGACGACCCGATCAGCCCTGCCCGCGCCGCGCATGGATTGGTTTGAATGGCGATGCTGCCCGAAGACATGTCGGTCGCGATCGATGAGCTGGAATCAGCCATCGCCGAGATGGAGTCGCGGCTCGAATCAGCCCGCGCCGAGCGCGACGAGTCGAAGGCGCGCCAGATCGAGCTCGAGATCGAGAATGCCAATCTGCGGCGCGAGCTGAGCCTCACGAGGGAACGACACGGCGCAAGCGCGGAAATCCTCCGCTCCATCGCCGATTTTTCTGACGATTCGGACCGCCTCCTTCAGCTGATCGCGGAAACCACCGCTCGCCTGTTCGGCGCTCCCAGCGTGAGGATAGCGCTGGTCGACGGCGAAAAATGGGGCAAGACGATCGACTACGGCGCCAGTGCGGAGCGCGTACGGGACAGAGTCGCCGCTGAGCGGCCTCGCTTTGGGGGCGACAACCTGCCCGGTGCGGTGCTCCGGGACAACAGGCAAATCCATATCCCGGATCTCGACAATATCGATCCCGCCATGGCGCACTGGCCAGTTGTAGCCGCGCGAGCCGAAGGCACCCGAACGGTAGCCGCCACGCCACTTCGGCGCGAAAACAAGCCCATTGGAGTCCTGATCGTCTATCGCGACCGGCTGGCGCCCTTCACGGACGACGAACTGGCGCTGCAGCAGAGTTTTGCCGACCAGGCCGTAATCGCCATCGAGAATGCGCGCCTGATCCGCGAAACGCAGGATACACTGGAGCGGCAGACAGCAACGGCCGACATCTTGAAGGTGATCGCCTCCTCGCCATCGGACGTGCAACCGGTGTTCGAGGCTATCGCCGACAGTGCCAAACGGCTGCTTGGCGGCTTCTCCGCCACCGTGTTGCATTTCATCGGTGACGAGCTTCATCTGGTCGCGTTCACGCCGACCAACCCCGGCGCCGACGAGGGCCTGCGGTCGTCGTTTCCGCGGCGCGTGAGCGAATTGCCGATCTTCGAACTGGTACGCGACGGCGCGACCATCCAGTTCCCCGATACCGAGGCCGAAGACGTACCGGCAACCAACCGCGACCTTGGACGGTTGCGCGGTTTCCGCAGCGTGCTGTTCGTACCGTTGATGAATCGCGGCAAGGCGGTCGGCATTCTCAGCGTCACCCGCACCCACCCCGGCGCCTTCGCCGAGCATCACGTGCAGTTGCTGCAGACCTTCGCCGCTCAGGCCGTGATTGCGATCGAGAACGCGCGGCTGTTCAACGAGACTCAGGAAGCGCTGGAGCGGCAGACCGCAACGGCCGATATCCTGAAGGTTATCGCCTCCTCGCCTTCCGACGTGCAGCCCGTTTTCGACGCCATCGCCTCAAACGCCAACCGTCTTGTTGGTGGATTCTCGACGGCGGTCCATCGCGTTACCGACGACATCGACTATCTGGTGGCGTTCACACCAACCAATCCCGAATCCGACGCAATCCTCAAGGCGGCATTCCCGCGGCCTCGGAGCGAAGCGCCGGCCATCGCCCTGGTAACGAACGGCGAGACAGCGCAGGTCGCAGACTGCGAGATGGCCGATGAGCGGATCCGAAGACTTGGTCGCGCCCGTGGTTGGCGCAGTGTGACGTTCACGCCCCTGATAAACCAGGGAACGTTTATCGGCTTTATCGCCTGCACGCGGCGTGAAACCGGAGTGCTTGCGGATCATCACGTCCAGTTGCTGCGTACCTTCGCCGACCAGGCCGTTATCGCGATCGAGAATACGCGGTTGTTCAATGAGGTCCGTCAGCGCACCGAGGATCTGAGCGAGGCGCTGCAGCAGCAGACCGCCACCGGCGAAGTACTGAAGGTGATCGCCTCCTCGCCGACCGACGTGAAGCCTGCCCTCCAGGCCATTGTCGAGAGCGCCTGCGTATTCTGCAATGCCTATGATGCCGGCGTGCTGCTGAGGGTCGGCGACGATCTGCATTTCAGCGCGCATCACGGCCCCATACAGACGGGCCGAGAGCCACGTCCGATCAGCAGGGACTGGGTCGTGGGACGCTCGGTGGTCGACAGGCTACCGGTGCAAGTGTCCGACTTTGAGGCTCCGGAGGCCGCGGAGTTTCCAGAGGGGCAGCGGCAATCGCGCGAACAGGGGCACCGCTGTACGCTTAGCGTGCCTCTCCTCCGTGAGGGAGAGGCCATCGGAGCGATCGCCCTGCGTCGCCTGGAGCCGATGGCCTTCAGCGACAAGCAGGTTGCCCTTCTGCGGACCTTCGCCGACCAGGCGGTGATCGCGATCGAGAACACGCGGCTGTTCAATGAGACGAAGGAAGCACTGGAGCGGCAGACCGCGACGGCCGAGATTTTGAAGGTCATTGCCTCGTCGCCCTCGGACGTTCAGCCGGTTTTCGATGCCATCGTGCACAGCGCAAATCGCCTCATCGGCGGGTATTCGACCGCCGCGTTCCGGTACGGCGACGGAAAGATCCACCTCGCCGCTTTCACGCCTACAGACGAGGCTGGCGACACGGTGCTGCAGTCCTCGTTCCCGGTCCCCCTCGGCGAGTTTCCGCCCTACCACCTGACCCGCGAAGGCGCGCCGGCGGAGTTGCCCGACACAGAGGCCGAGCCGGCGGCGCGCGACATTGCGCGGGCGCGTGGCTATCGCA
>DATEJC010000311.1:0-3352 GCA_035278345.1 Bradyrhizobium sp.
CCGGTGCGGGCCTGTTGAGCCGCCGGCGATCCGTCGCTAGCTTGCGGGCTCGACGGGGTAGGCTTGAGGATATGGCTGAGGAACAAGTGCATAGCGAGGTGGCTGCGGAGCGCGCCACAACCGAATCGCCGGCGAAACCAGAGGCCGCGCCCGCGAGGCCGTCGCCGGAACCCGATGTGCCGCTGCTCCGCATCGAAGGCGTGGCGAAGAGATTCGGCAATTTCCGCGCGGTCGATCATGTCACGCTCGATATCCGCGCCGGCGAATTCTTTGCGCTGCTCGGGCCCAGCGGCTGCGGCAAAACCACGCTGCTGCGCATGCTCGCCGGCTTCGAGACGCCGGACGAAGGCCGCATCCTGCTCAACGGAAAGGACATCGCGCCGGTGCTGCCGCATGAGCGGCCGGTCAACATGATGTTCCAGAACTACGCGCTGTTTCCGCATCTGTCGGTGCGCGACAACATCGCCTTCGGGCTGAAGCGCGCCGGCATGGCGAGGGCCGATATCAAGGTCCGCGTCGCCGAGATGGTGGCGCTGGTCAAGCTCGAGGGTATGGAGAAGCGCAAGCCCGACCAGCTTTCCGGCGGGCAGCGGCAGCGCGTGGCGCTGGCGCGCTCGCTGGCGCGACGGCCGCAGGTGCTGCTGCTGGACGAGCCGCTCGCCGCGCTCGACAAGAAGCTGCGCGAGAGCACGCAATCCGAACTGATGGAGCTGCAACGCCGCCTCGGCATGACCTTCATCATCGTCACCCACGACCAGGAAGAGGCCATGACCATGGCTAGCCGCATCGGCGTGATGGATGCCGGCCGGCTCGACCAGGTCGCGACCCCGCGCGATCTCTACGAGACGCCAGCCTCGCGCTGGATCGCGGGGTTCGTCGGCGACATCAACTTGTTCGAGGGCCAGGTCGGCGCCAGCGAGGCTGGCCGCCTTGCCGTTGCAACGCGCGATGCCGGCACGCTCTATGTGGTTGAGCCGCGCAACACCCTGACGAAATCCGTCGTCAGCGTTGCCATTCGTCCCGAGAAGGTAAAAATCTCGCGCCGCGCGCCCGCCGCCGAGGGCACCAGCGCCCGCGCCTTCAACTGCCTGGAGGGCGTCATCACGGACGTGAGCTATCTCGGCGGGCTGACCACCTACAAGGTCAAGCTCGATTCCGGCGCCATCGTGCACTCGTCGATGGCGAACACGACGCGGATTGTCGATGCCTATACGGCAAGCCAGCGCGTGGTGGCGTGGTTCACGCCCGACGATTGCCTGGTGCTGGAACAATGAGCGCGCGCCGGATATTTGCGAAGCCCGCGCGCTACGCCGCGATCGCTCCATATTTGTGGATGGTGCTGTTCTTCCTGGTGCCGTTCGGCTTCGTGCTGAAGATCGCGCTGTCGCAGACCGCGATCGCGCAGCCGCCCTATACGCCGGTGTTCGATTTCTGGGGCGGACGCGAGGCCACCAAGGCCGCGCTCGAGCAGCTTTCGATCGATAACTTCAAGCTGCTGATCTCGGACAATCTCTACATCCTGTCCTATCTGCGCAGCCTTATGGTCGCGTTGCTCTCGACCGCGATGCTGCTCCTGATCGGCTACCCTATCGCCTACGGCATGGCCCGGCTGCCGCAGCGCTGGCAGGCGATTGCGATGATGCTGGTCATCGTGCCGTTCTGGACCTCGTTCCTGATCCGCATCTATGCCTGGATCAACATCTTGCAGCATGACGGCCTGCTCAACACCATGCTGCTGAAGCTGCACCTGATCTCCGCGCCGCTGGTGTGGCTGTCGACGGATACCGCGATGTATATCGGCATCGTCTATTCCTATCTGCCGTTCATGATTCTGCCGCTGTTCGCGACGCTGGCAAAACAGGACCCGGCGCTGCTGGAAGCCGCCGCCGATCTCGGCGCCTCGCCGCGGCAGGCGTTTTGGCAGGTGACGTTCCCGCTGTCGCTGCCGGGGGTGGGCGCGGGCGCGCTGCTCTGCTTTATCCCTATCGTCGGCGAGTTCGTCATCCCCGATCTGCTCGCGGGCTCCGACTCCCTGATGATCGGCCAGACGCTGTGGCTGGAATTCTTCACCAACAAGGACTGGCCGGCCGCTTCCGCTGTCGCGGTGGTGCTGCTGGTCCTGCTGGTCGGGCCGCTCTTGCTCTATGAGCGCGTGCAACACCGCCAGCTGGAGGCACGCTGATGGCCTCGCGCAAGATCAACCGGCTCACGCCGTTCAACATGTCAGCGCTGGTGCTGGGCCTGGCCTTTCTGTACCTGCCGATCGTCATCCTCGTCATCTATTCCTTCAACGACTCGCGGCTGGTCACGGTGTGGGGCGGCTGGTCGCTGCGCTGGTACCGTGAATTCTTCAACGACCGCGCGATGCTGGATGCGGCCTGGATGAGCCTGAGCGTCGCCGCGGTGTCGGCGACCATTGCGACCGTCCTCGGCACGCTCGCCGCGGTGGCGCTGACCCGCGGCGAGCGCTTTAAAGGCCGCATGCTGTTCTCGGGCATGCTCTATGCGCCGCTGGTGATGCCGGAAGTGATCTCCGGCCTGTCGCTGCTGCTGCTGTTCGTCGCGCTCGATGCCGGCCGTGGCTTTTGGACCGTGACCATCGCCCACACCACGCTCACCATGTGCTTCGTGACAGTGGTGGTGCAGTCGCGGCTCGGCTCGATCGACCGCAGCCTCGAGGAAGCCGCGATGGACCTCGGCTGCAATCCCGTGCGCGCGTTCCTGTCGGTCACCTTGCCGCTGATCATCCCCTCAATCGCGGCAGGCTGGATGCTCGCCTTCACGCTGTCGCTCGATGACGTCGTTATCGCGAGCTTCACCACCGGGCCGGGCTCGGCGACGCTGCCGATCCGAATCTATTCCGAGGTGCGGCTCGGGGTGAAGCCGGAGATCAACGCGATCTGCACCATGGTGATCGCGCTGATCGCGGTCGTCATCACGGTGGCGTCGTTCGCCTCAAAACTGTCGCGGACACAGGGCGAGAACGCCGTGCCGCTGTAGCGATCGTCATTGCGAGCGAAGCGAAGCAATCCAGCTTTTGCGGCAAAGCAAGTGTGGATTGCTTCGTCGCTTGCGCTCCGCCCAATGACCGCAGATGAAGCGACTGGCGGAATTACGACTTGACCGCGCCTGCGGTGAGCCCGCCCACCATGTAGCGCTTGAAGACGTAGTAGATCGCGGCCGGCGGCAGCGCGTAGATGAAGCCGGTGGTCATCAACAGCTCCCACGGCGAGTCGTCGGCGGCGAGGAAGTTGCCCAGCGCCACGGGGAGGGTGATGTCGGTGTCCTTCGACAGCAACAGGAACGCGTAGAGATATTCGTTCCAGGCGAGCAGGATGGCATAGGTGCCGAC
>DATEJC010000312.1:0-12726 GCA_035278345.1 Bradyrhizobium sp.
GTTGCCGGCGGCGATATGGCCGCCGCCAAGGTTGGCAAGCTGGGCTGCCGAAGCCGTCGACCAGGCGCCGGGCTGCAGATTGACCGAGAGATTGGTCGTGTAGTTCGAGAAGTCGTAGGTGTCATGACCGCCGCCGTCCCAAACGGTCATGAAGACCTTGTTTCCGGCCGGTGCGCCCTGCCCGACGCCGTTGATGAACATCTCGCCGGTGGTCGCACTCCACCGGTAAACGGTGTCGCCGCCATTGGTCGCAAGATTGGCGCCGTACATCTCCTGCAGGGCGGCGATGTCGTACATCATCAGCGTTTGCGGATAGCTGTCGGCCGCGAGGGTGTAACCGGTCGCCGGTCCTCCGACATACGACCGGTAGCTCATGACCGTATATTCGAGCGAGTCGTGGTCGACCGGCATGGCGCCGAAGGCGCTCTTCACCTCATGCGCATGCTTGAGGCCGAGGGCGTGTCCGGTTTCGTGCAGCATCGTCAGGTAGGCGTAATTGCCGGCCTTCGGGCTGTCGTAATAGTGGTTCGAGTTGTTGAACCAGGCGTCACCGCCCTGCGCCAATGTGTTCGGGTAATAGGCCCAGGCGGTCGTAGGCGCATCGGACTCGCCATAGCGCAGGTCGGCGTGCTGGGTGGATGTCTCGGCGATCTCGGTGAAGGTGACGTTGGCAACGGAGGCGTATTCCGCAAGGACGTCGCGGATCGCCGCCTGTTGCACCGTCGTGAACGCCTTGAAATTGTTGCCGGGCTCGCTGGTGTATTCGTAATAGGAGGCGCTGGCCGGAAAGCTGAAGGTGAGCGTCGAAACTCCCCACTCAACTCCGCTGAGAATTCCGTCGACATAGGGATTCCCCGTCGGACTGACTGAAGCCGTTGCTGGCAAATACGCCTCCCGAAACAATGAAAACTCGTTCAAAGCAGGGGCGATCTAGGGCCAGCCGAATGATGGCAACGTCATTGTCGGCCGGCCAATTGTCCGCAAATTTTATGCGCATCCGAGCCTTTGCCCGAGATCGGTCGCGCTGCTGCACGTACCCGAGCGCCGCTTCAGGCTCATCGGCCGACGTTCGCGATCGGCGATTGCGGGGTATATCGCCTTGCGGCCTAGAGGTTTTTGCGCCGGCTCGATCGCCGCAGGGCCGTCGGCAACGGGGCAGCCAAGCGATAACCGGCCGCGCGCAAAAATCCTCTTCGCGATCCGTTAGCCATGTCGATGAATTGCGGACCTTGCCGGCGCGCCGGCGGCGGCGAACGGAAAGCCGGTCAAGCCTGCCGGAGCGGCGGGCGCCTTTTGGATTTTCCGGCGGCGTGGCGGCAAGGACACGGCCGCGCGGCCAGCCGCCGCGATTGGCAATGTCGCGATTCGGAGCGAAGCCGTTGAAAAACCATGCTTTCCGCAATTCGAACGCGGCGCGCACGCGACGCGTGCGGCCATGCGGCAGGTTTGACCTCGGAGCGAATTTTTGCTCTTGTTGCTGCAGTTTTTGAATGTCTTTTGGGGGCGGCGATGCGATTCGGCCAATTGTTGGTTTCCGCGATTTTTCTCGGCTTCCTTGCGGGCGGATCTTCCACCCCCGTCGCCGCCGCAGACCTCGGCCTGATGTCGTCAGGCAGAGGCGGCTGCTCCGAAATCGTCTTCACCTGCGAGAATGGCCACAGCTATCCGCTTTGCCCGATCGCCGTGAGCGTGATCGGCGAAGTCGTCACCGCCTCGCTGTACATGGCTCCGGGCCGGGCGACGCATGTACGGCTGGTCCCGATGGGGGTCGGATACCGCTATGCCGGCCGCGGCATCTGGCTGGACGGCTTCCGCGGAAATGCGCTGCTGAACTTCGGCAAATACAGCCAGGTCGCCTGCACGATCCAGCCCTCCTGAGCGCGCCCGCGCCAGCAACATCCTCCGACGGAGCAGCTCATGCGAACAACATCTCTGGCAATTCTTGCGGCAGCTTCTGTTCTCGTTCTTTCGGCCGGCGCCGCTTCAGCCGGTCCGTATCCGTCGGGCGGCCCGTATCCGTACGGCGATCCGCCATACACGCTGAACTGGGACTACTACCCCCAGATCGAGGCGAATTGCTGGAGATGGAACTGGCAGCAGTATCAATGGAACGACCATTGTCCGGCATATGTGCGGCCCAAGGCGTACATGTACCCGCGCTCGCGACCCGTGGTGCTGAAGACCCGGGGCTGACCTGCCCAATGCTCCGGGCTTGACCGACCGGGCTCGACCGGCGCTTAAGCCTTAACTCCCGTCGCCGGATGTCATCTGGCCGGACTGCCGGAGCTTGGCATACTCATCCAGCAGGCGCGCCAGCGACAGGCTGGGAATATCGATCTCGACGCGCTCCTGCCGAATGTCGTCCGGAATGTCGACGGCCGCGAGGAGTAGGCGCTGCCGCGTTCGATGTCCTGCGGTGGCGTTGGCTTGCAAAGGCTCTCGCCGGCATCCAGCAGTCGCTGAACCTCCATCAGCAAGGCTTCACGCGCTCGCGCCATGACGATGTCGAGCGTCCGTTGGCCGCGCGTAAAAACTCGTGGCCGAAAAACTCACTCGGCCCGGGGGGTCTCGCTCGCGGCGGCTTCCGCCGGCCGCAGGCGCGCTTCCGCCGACCGCTCGATATCCCACGCGCGCTCCAGGCGATCAGGACTGGTCTGGGCAAGCAGCCGTCCCCACGCAGTGGCGAATGCTTTGCGGGCGTCATCAAGATTGGCCGTCGTTCCCTGCGCCCAGGCCGGCAACGCCATCGGAATGTTGATGTGCCACTCCCAAACGGGGCTGGCAAAACGAATCCGCCCGATCCGGTGCCCTTCATAACGAAGGACATAGTCATCCTTGACGTCCGGCCACGTCAGGCTCGATTTGAGGGTTATCGTTCGTCCCATGACAGCGCGATCAATTCGTGAACGACGAATGCAAGCGCAAAATATCCACCCAGTCAATCAGCCAAGGCCTTGGCGGGTCGCATCCATATTGCCTGTCAAGTATAGTCGCGGATCGGGCTTTCAGCCGGCTGGAACCTCGGCAGTACCCGGACACCCTGCGCGCTGGCCGAGACCGAAAAGGATGATCGCCTTCACGTGCCGCCCGGCGGCGAGCCGCGCAGGAGTAATGCCATGACATCGCGCATCGTCGTGATCCCGACCCGGCGCGCCCATTCCAACCATGCGGAAGTGGCGCGCAGCATCGGCGTCGGCATCATCGCCGGCCGCTATACGAAGGGAACGCGGCTGCCGGGCGATGCCGAACTCACCGCGATGTTCGGCGTGTCGCGGCCGGTGCTGCGGGAGAGCGTGAAGACGCTGGTGGCCAAGGGACTGCTCAGCACCAAGGCGCGGGTCGGCACGCTGGTGCGCGAGCGCGACGCCTGGAACATGTTCGACGCCGACGTGCTGGCCTGGCATCTCGATGCCGGCATCGACAAGCGCTTCCTGGGCGATCTCGCCGAGATCAGGCTTGCGGTCGAGCCGCGCGCAGCGGCGCTTGCGGCCGCGCGACGCACGGAAGCCGACATCATCGAGCTCCAGCGCAGCATGGATCGCATGCGGCAGGAAGCCTCCGACTCCATCGGCTTCGCCGATGCCGACCTTGCGCTGCACATCGCGGTGGCGAACGCGTCCGGCAATCTGTTCATGCGCTCGATCGGCAATGTGATCGAAGCGGCGCTGCGCGCCTCCTTCCTGCTTAGCGCCCCCGTCGACCCCGAGGACCGCGACACCATGCTGCTTTGGCATCAGCGCATCGTCGACGGGATCGTACTCGGCGATGCCGAGGCTGCGTCCAGCGCGATCGCCAAAGTCATCTACAACGGCATGCGCCGGCATGAGCGCTCAGCCGACGTGCAACCGATCATCGGCGGCTCCGCCAGCGAAGCGGAAGACAAGCTATGACCGTGGAGGCTTTCGGGAATTGACCATGGATCACACCACACCGCGAATTGCGAGAGACCAGTTCGGCAAATTGCCCGATGGCCGTGCCGTCGACTGCGTCGTGCTGCGCGGCGCCGACGGCTTCGAGGCCCGCATTATCACCTTTGGCGCGGCCTTGCAGGCGTTGATCGCGCCGGATGCAGACGGAAATTGCGACGACATCGTGCTCGGTTATGACGACCTTGCAGGCTTCCTCGCCGAACGGCGATTTTTCGGCGCCACCGTCGGCCGCTACGCCAACCGGATCGCCAATGCGCGCTTCGTACTCGATGGCGAGACGGTTGAGCTTGCCGCCAACAACGGACCCAATGCGCTGCACGGCGGCATCGACGGCTTCGACCGCAAGCTATGGCAGATCATCGACATGCAGGACGGCGCCGAGCCGGGCGTGACGCTTGCCTATACGAGCGCGCATGGCGAAGAGGGCTACCCCGGCCAGCTCGACGTGCAGCTCACCTATCGCCTGACAGGACCTGCGGAACTGTCGCTCGACTTCACGGCAAGGACGGACCGCCCGACCATCGTGAACCTGACCAACCACAGCTTCTTCAACCTCGACGGCGGCGTCGCCGATCACGGCATTCTCGATCATCGTCTGACCGTTGCCGCCGATCGCTTTGTTGCGATCGATGCCACGGCAATTCCGCTGCCCGAGGCGCCGCGCCCTGTGGCCGGCACGCCCTTTGATTTCCGGCAGGCGACCGCGATCGGCGCGCGGATCCGACAGGGCGACCAGCAGCTAAGGAACGGCAGGGGTTACGACCACACCTACTGTCTCGACAACGGCGGCGCGCTCAAGCCTGCCGCGCGGCTGCAAGCGCCGCGCTCGGGCCGCGTCCTCGAGCTCCTGACCGATCAGCCGGGCGTGCAGGTCTATTCGGGCAACTATCTCGACAGCACGATCCGTGGGAAACGCGGGCGGCTCTATCGGCAGTCGGACGCCATCTGCCTTGAGCCGCATATCTGGCCCAATGCGCCGAACCGCGCGGACTTTCCAAGCCCACGGCTCGCGCCCGACGGAGTCTATCGCCACCGCAGCGTTTATCGCTTCTCTCGCGCGAGGCCGACATGATCGAACATGTTCCGACCTCGATCCTTTGTACCGAGCGCTGCCATCTCGGCGAGGGGCCAACCTACGACATCAGAACCAATACCGCGTGGTGGTTCGATATCCTCGAGGGGAAGCTGTTCGAGGCCGACCTTTCGAGTGGCCGGATTAGCGTGCATCGGCTCGGCCGAATGGCAAGTGCGCTCGCATACATCGATGCCACGCGTCAGCTGATCGCCGCGGAAGACGGCATTTACGTCCGCAGCATCGCCGATGGTGCGTTGACGCTCTATCGCCCGTTGGAAGCGGACAATCCACTCACCCGTTCCAATGATGCCCGCGTGCATCTGTCAGGCACGTTCTGGATCAGCACGATGGGGCGCCAGGGCCAGCGCAGCGCCGGCACGATCTATGCCCTTCATCGCGGGGAGATCCTGCCGCTGTTCCCCGGAATCAGTGTTCCCAACGCGATATGCTTTTCGCCGGATGGCAGCATCGGCTACTTTTCCGACACTCACGAGAAAACGCTGTACCGTGTGTCGCTCGATCCCCAGACCGGGCTGCCGCGCAGCTCGCCGGAAACGCTGCTGCATCACTCAGGCATCGGCGGCCCGGACGGCGCGGTCGTCGATGCAGATGGCCTGATCTGGAACGCGCGCTGGGGCGGCGGCTGCGTCGATGTTTACAGTCCTGCTGGCGTCCATCTGCGCTCCCTACACGTGCCGGCGCGCCAATCGAGCTGTCCGGCCTTTGTCGGCCCCAATCTGTCCCGCCTGCTGGTGACCTCGGCCTGGCAAGGGATGGACGAGGCCGCACGCGCCGCCGATCCCGAAGCCGGCTGCACCTTTCTCCTCGACGCGGCGGCACGCGGCCGCGCCGAGCCCGACGTCAAGCTTGCATCGGCGCCATGATCATGGGCGTGAGGAACAACGGCATATCCACCCTCGGCATCGGCATCGATTTCCAGCAGGTGACCAAGGCCTCGCACTGCCGGGAGCGGTGTGCATCGACGTCTACAATCAGCGCAGATAAGAAGCGGAAACCAGCATGACCTCCACCCGCCCCTACCGCGGCGTCTTTCCCGTCGCGCCGACCATCTTCGACGAGCGCGGCAATCTCGACCTCGACGGCCAGCGCCGCTGCGTCGATTTCATGATCGATGCGGGTTCGCAAGGCCTCTGCATCCTTGCCAATTTCTCCGAGCAGTTCGTGCTGACCGACGCCGAGCGCGAGACCGTGATGCGTGCGGTCCTTGAACACGTTGCCGGGCGGGTGCCGGTCATCGCGACGACCACGCATTTCGGCTCGGCGATCTGCGCTGCGCGCAGCCGCCAGGCCGAGGAGATGGGCGCGGCCATGGTGATGGTGATGCCGCCCTATCACGGCGCTACGTTTCGCGTCGGTGAGCCCGGCATCTTCGAATTTTTCCGCGTGGTGTCGGACGCTGTGCGCATTCCCGTGATGATCCAGGACGCGCCGGTCGCCGGCACGCCGCTGTCGGTGGATTTCCTGGCGCGGATGGCCAAGGAGCTCGCCAACATCCGTTATTTCAAGATCGAGGTGCCGATGGCGGCCACGAAGCTGCGCAGCCTGATCGCCGCGGGCGGCAGTGTGATCGAAGGGCCGTGGGACGGCGAGGAAGCGATCACGCTAATGGCCGATCTCGATGCCGGCGCAACCGGCGCGATGACCGGCGGCGGCTATCCCGATGGCATCAGGCAAATCATAGACCCCTACTTCGCCGGCCGCCGCGACGAAGCGATGGCCGCCTATGCGCGCTGGCTGCCGCTGATCAATTACGAGAACCGCCAATGCGGGCTGATTGCGTGCAAGGCCCTGATGCGCGAGGGCGGCGTCATCGCATCCGAAACGGTGCGCCATCCCCTGCAGCCGCTGCATCCGGCCACTCGCGCCGGCCTGATCGAAATCGCTCGCGGGCTTGATCCGGTCGTCTTGCGCTGGGGCAGATAACTTCGGGCACGTGCATGAAGAAAATCGGCTTCCTCTCCTTCGGTCATTGGTCTGCCTCTCCGCAGTCGCAGACCCGCTCAGCTGCCGACACCCTCCTGCAATCCATCGAGCTCGCCGTTGCTGCGGAACAACTGGGCGCTGACGGGGCTTATTTTCGGGTCCACCACTTTGCACGGCAACTCGCCTCACCCTTCCCCTTGCTGGCCGCGGTGGGTGCGAAGACAAGTCGCATCGAGATCGGTACGGCAGTCATCGACATGCGCTACGAGAATCCGCTCTACATGGCGGAAGATGCCGGTGCCGCCGATCTCATCGCGGGCCGGCGCCTGCAGCTCGGGATCAGCAGAGGGTCGCCCGAACAGGTGATCGACGGATGGCGGTATTTCGGCTTTCGTCCTGCCGAGGGCGAGAGCGACGCCGACATGGGCCGGCGCCATGCGGAAGTTTTCCTCGACCTGCTGCGCGGCCAGGGTTTTGCCCAGCCGAATCCGCGTCCCATGTTTCCAAATCCGCCCGGGCTATTGCGCCTCGAGCCGCATTCCGAAGGGCTTCGGGAACGGATCTGGTGGGGCGCCGGCTCGAACGCTACCGCTGTTTGGGCGGCAAAGTCAGGCATGAATTTGCAGAGCTCGACGCTGAAAAGCGACGAAACTGGCGAGGCCTTCCACGTGCAGCAAGCGGCGCAGATCCGCGCCTATCGCGCGGCGTGGAAAGAGGCGGGCCATGCCCGCGAGCCGCGGGTCTCGGTCAGCCGCAGCATCTTCGCCCTCATTGATGATCGCGACCGGGCCTATTTCGGGCACGACAGCGAAAGCGAAGATCAGGTCGGATTCATCGACGAACGGACGCGGGCGATCTTCGGCCGCAGCTACGCGGCCGAGCCGGACAAGCTGATCGAGCAGCTAAAGGCCGATGAAGCAATCGCCGAGGCAGATACCCTGCTTCTGACCGTGCCCAATCAGCTCGGCGTCGAGTACAACGCGCATGTGATCGAAGCCATTCTGAAGCACGTCGCACCGGCGCTGGGCTGGCGTTAGGCGCAAGTCACGCGTTGGGTGAGCGAGCCGCTATCCTTCCTTAACCCGTCCTGATGAACGGCCGGTCTCCCATAGGCTCGATTTCGACCTCGGCGCCATTTGGGACCACCTGCGTTATGTCCTCGTCGAATCCGGAAATCAGGGTTATGCCTGCGAGGGCGGCACCCTGCACCATGATGGGATTGACGTTGTTGAGCACGAGCGCCGCCGGCACGATCTTCCGCGCGGTCATCTCATAGAGCATCCACGCCGTGGCGACGCCGCCCTTGGCGGAATCAAGGATCAGGATGCGGCCGTTGTAGCTCTCTCCGACCAATCTGTGCTCGGGCCGGGAAAACACGCCCTTGATTCGATCGAGATCGTACCGCGCGGAAAAGCCGTCCTTGGCGACGAGCGCCCTGCCCGCGACCCTTGGACCAATCCCCGACTGAGCATAGAAGATCCTGCTCATTTCTTCAGCCTTCCGCCGTCGCATGCCACGTCGATGCACTCTTCCATGGAAAGGAGCGCCGGCGTGTAACCGTAGCCGCCCAGGATATTGGTGAGCTTCGCCGAGTTGGTAGCAAGACCCTTCCAGCCATTGGCTTCCGCCATCTCCCGCGCGTAGCTCTGGTAGAAACACATCCCCTGCAACACAACGGCGCCGGAAGACTCGATCCGTTCGGTGATGCCCATGCGATCGGCGTCAGGCTTGACCTGGGGACTGGTGACGACGAGCGTCGGGATTTGAGTTCGCCTTCCTTCCAGAAGCATCGCGACCTGCCGCATCTCGACCAGGCTGAGCTGGGGGGCGGAGAACACCACAACGTCGACCTTGTCGAGCGTTTTGCCATACCTGGCCTGAAGGCCGCGCACATCCGTCTCGGAGACTGAGTAGCTCCTGAGCGATTCAGGATCAGGGGCGACTTCCTTGAGCGTCATCGCTTCCGGCGTAACGCCGACCATGTGAAACAGCGCGATCGAGCCGAAGCTCGCCATTGCCGCGCCGAAGTGCTTCATCTCATCAGACGTGGGTGTCCGCTCTATGCCGACCACCGCCGGCACCTGCCAGTAATCACCGGCGAGTTTGCCGACATAGGCGCCAAGCGCCCCCCATTCGTTGAGCTCGCGCGGGGTCCAGTTGACGTTGACGACCAGCGTGGCCTGACGGTGCTTGTCGAGATGAAAGCCGTAACGCGGCGTGCGCCCGGTCAGGCCGGCGCTCAGGGCGGAAGGCCCGCCTTCGAAGTTCGAACGTGCGCCGCAGACGCTATTGGAATAGATCACGACGCCGGTATCGCCATAGGCGGCATGCTCGCCGCGAACCGGCGGCATGATCGTCTGATAGTTGATGCAGGTGTCCGTCATCAGCACGCCAAGCGCGCGAAAGGCGTCGATCGCGCGCCGCTCCAGGTCGACCATCCAGGGCTGCTGCTTCAGCCGGGTCGCCGCCCCAAAATCCGTGCCACGCGGATCCGTAATGGTTGGAATGCGAACAAACCGTTCTTTCTCCGGCAGCCTGTTCCAGCCCTCAAGCCATTCGACGCCGGCTTCGCCAAGCGATTCCGTGTCGGCCATGATATGGGCCTGCATCACCGGCACGAGGTCGGGCGCCTTCAGATATTGGCCGACCTTTATCTGGTGATCGATGGCCCACTGCCGGAGCGGGCCGAATTCGCCGGCCAGCATCGCCTTTTCTTCTTCGTTGAGTCTCATCGTTTCCAACTCCACGGGCGCTTCGAACGGACCGAATTACTCGGCAATCTTGAACCCGGTCTCGCGAATGAGTTCGGTCTGGCGCACCCGCTCAGCGTCGATAAAGTCGACGAACTCCTTGGTCGAGCTTCCGATCACAGTTGAAAAGCTCTTCTTGAATGCAACCGCCATCTCGGTGCTCTTGGAGGCCTCGAGGCATGCCGCCTCCAGAACGCGCAGCGTTTCGGGCGGGGTGTTCTTCGGAGCTGCCAGACCGACGTAGTTTGCAATATCGACACCCGTGATTCCCGCCTCAGCGAAGCTAGGGACGTCAGGCGTGAGTTGTGAGCGCTTGGTGGATGAGGTCGCGATGAGACGCACCGTGCCGGATTCGAGCAAGGGAATGAGCGGTGGCAATCCCGACATGGCGGCGACGACGTGGCCGCCTGCAAGATCGCTGGCCAGAGGTGCGCCACCGCGATAGGGAATATGCTGCAGCGGCACGTCGAACTTGTAGCGCAAGGCCTCCCCGGCAAAATGCTGCAGCGTTCCAACCCCCGGTGAACCGTAGATGACCGGCGTGGGCTGGCTCTTGGCAAAGGCCTTGAACTCGGCAAGCGTCTTGGCCGGAACCGAATTGTGAACAACGATTCCGATAGGTGTGACGCCGACCAGGGAAATAGGCGCCAAGTCGCGATCCAGATCGTACGGCACTTTTTCGATCGACTGGCGGACAGCAAGTTCTGAGAGGCTGTTGAATAGCAACGTGTAGCCGTCGGGATCGGCTTTCGCGACTGATATGACCGAGACGGCGCCGCCCGCGCCGGTCCTGTTCTCCACAATGACCGGCGTCTTGAGAATTTTCGTCATCTCGTTGGCGAGACCGCGCGCCATGATGTCGTGGCCTCCGCCGGCTGCAAATCCGACGACAATCGTGATTGACCTTCCGCGTGCAGGGAATTGCTGTGCAGACGCATCGTTGAAGCCGAGGGCGCCGATCAGCGCCACGGCCGTCAGGCTCAAGAGCCGCCCCATTTGCACCCGCTTCGCCGTAAACTTTGGCACCGACACCTCCCCTTTTTTGTTGATTGGTCTTAAGCAGCCGTGCGTAGCGCGTCGCTGATCGACATTGCGTTACTCACGGATAGCGTGAACTCGTATCGGTCGGGCCGCACCCAGAAACTCGTATGCTCCACTGGACGTCCTGCGGCACAAAACGATGTACGCCGAAAATTCAACACCGTTGAACGGGGCGGCAGACCCAGCAGCCTGGCGATATCCTTTGCGGCTTTTTGAGCCTTGATCACAAGATCGCTACGAGTTGCCGTAATTCCGAGGTGTCGCGACAGAAGTTCGTAGGCGGATACTTGATCGATCGCACTCTCCGGAAGACCATTCGGAGAAGGAATAAAGACATCGGCAAGCCCGAACGGTTCATCATTGAGTTCATATATTCGGCGAAAATGGATCACCGGCGACGCTGCCGTGTTCAATATCGCCTCGATGTGGGCCGGCGCGGGTGAGTAATCGACGGCCAACAATCGATTTTTCGGCCCCATGGAATTCGGCTGGATGCTGCTCATGATGCCGGAAAGTGCCGACAGCTCGTGACGAAGCGCCCGTCGCGCCACAAACGTGCCTTTACCCCGGGCGCGTACGACCAACTCTTCCTTCAGCAGGATTTCGATGGCCTTGCGGACGGTGATGCGGCTGACCCCATACGCCTCTCCCAGCTCGATTTCCGAGGGCAGTTGCGAATCCGCCGGCAATTCTCCGCGCTGAATCTTCCCGCGCAAGGAGTCCGCCATCTGCTTGCAGAGCGGCGTGGGCGATGACCTGACGAGTCCGATCTTCTCCGGCTGCGCTTTCGCTGCGTGGCTCATTTGAAATCGGCCTGAAGACCCGGAGGCGGTGAAAATCCCAGGTCGCCTCGCGCGATCACCGCTTCGCGACCACCATGCTCGGCCAGCTGTTCCGCTTGTCGCTTCTTGGCGAGCACATCAATGTTTTGCGGATCGCAGATTTCCAAGAGCAGCGCGTGACACTTGTCGCGAGCCGTCCGATAGTCCGGAACGTCGATGACATCTTTTAGCTCTTCCGGATCTGCTGCCAGGTCAAAGAGCTGCGCCGGATAGACGACCGAATAGATGTACTTGTACTCCCTGTACCGCAGCATGAAGGTTCCCGTCGTCGATCCCATGCCGTGATATTCCGAGAAGGCGACCCGGTCCGACTCGGAGCCTGCAGCGATATCAAACAGCGATGTGCCGGGGAGCCACTTGTCCTCAGCCTTCGTAGCGACGCCGGTCGCGTCGAGAATGGTCTGGAAGGCGTCGACATGGGTAACAGCTGTCTTGCAGACCTCTCCCTTCGGGAGGCCATGGCCACTCATGATAAACGGTACCGCCACCGCCTCCTCATACATGGTCGACTTGCCCCAAACGCCACGCGCTCCGAGATTGTCGCCGTGATCGGAGGTGTACATGATGCGAGTGTTACCGCTGAGACCGCAATCTTCGACGGCTTTCATGACTTTCCCGACATTCTCATCGAGGAAACTGCATAATCCGTAGTAACCAGCGATCGCGCGCCGAACGCTTTCCGGCGTATCGAAATGCTCGTCGTAGGCGAAGCTGGCTCCGTATTCCTTCAAATACGGATCGTTCGGACGCTCTGAAGCTTCATACAGCTTCGGCATCGGCAAGTTTGGATTGTCGTAGTACGAATAGAAATATTCCGGCGGCGCAGTAAGCGGGAAATGCGGAGAGACGAAGGACACGAACAATACCCAGGGCTTGTCCGCGTATTTGGCAGCCTCTTCGTGCAACCAGACCTGCGCGCGCGCGGCGATTTCACGGTCGTAGACCGTATAGCTTGACTCTCCCGGCCCGGCGAACTCCGCCATCTTGTATGACCCGCCTCGACGTGGAAGGTCCTCGCGCAACAGGCTCATCAAGTCCCCCTTGCGCTCAAATACATGCATCGGAATCTGCTCTTCGCTGAATCCGTTGTCATCTGCACCGTCGCGGAAATGCAATTTGCCGATGGACACAACGCGATGGCCCGC
>DATEJC010000313.1:0-2599 GCA_035278345.1 Bradyrhizobium sp.
GCCATTGCCTTGGCCACGACGTCTTCGGTCTTGTAGTTCACCACGAGATCGGCGCCGCCGAGCCGCGCCTGCTCGGCCTTCGCGGCCGAACTCACCGTCGCGATCACCTGCGCACCGCCCCATTTGGCGAGCTGCACGGCATAGTGTCCGACCGCGCCGGCGCCGCCGGTGACCAGCACCGTCTTGCCCGCAATGGGACCGTCGCAAAACAGGCAGGTCCACGCCGTCATGCAGGGAATGCCGAGCGTCGCGCCCTGCGCAAAGGAGAGATTGTCCGGCAGCGGCGTCACCAGATGCTCTGCCAGCGCGATGTATTCGCATGCCGTGCCGAAGGCGCGGCCATTGCGCTGGCCGTTGAACAGCCAGACGCGCTGGCCGGTTTTCAGCCGTGTCACGCCATCGCCAACCTGGTCGACAATCCCGGCGCCGTCGCTGTTCGGGATCACGCGCGGATATTCCATCGCCCGATAGCTGCCGCCGCGGCGGCCGACATCGGCGGGATTGATGCCGGAGGCTTCCAGCTTGATCCGCACCTCGCCTGGGGCCGCGACCGGCGTCGGCATCTCACCATAGGTGAGCACCTCCGTCGCCGGCCCCGTTCGTTCGTACCAGACAGCTCTCACCTGGCGTTCTCTTAGAGCGTGCCCGGGAAAGCCCCGCCGTCGAGCAGGATGTTCTGCCCGGTGATGAAGCCGGCCTTGTCGGCGCAGAGGAACGCGCAGGCGAGGCCGAACTCCTCGGGATCGCCGAAGCGGCCGGCGGGGTTCTGCTTGGCGCGCTCCGCCAGCTGTGCCTCCTGCGTGATGCCGCGCTTCTCCGCCTCGGATTTGGCGGTGTTACGCAAACGATCGGTGAGGAAGGGGCCGGGCAACAGGCCGTTGATCGTGACGTTGTTGATCACGGTCTTGCGCGACAGTCCCGCGATGAAGCCGGTGAGGCCGGCGCGCGCGCCGTTGGAGAGGCCGAGGATTTCGATCGGCGCCTTCACCGCAGCGGACGTGATGTTGACGATGCGGCCGAATTTTCGCGACATCATGCCGTCCACCGTCGCCTTGATCAGCTCGATCGGGGTGAGCATGTTGGCGTCGATCGCCTTGATCCAGTCGTCGCGGGTCCAGTTGCGGAAATCGCCCGGCGGCGGGCCGCCGGCATTGTTGATGAGAATGTCCGGATTGGGGCAGGCCTTCAACACGGCCTCGCGTCCCGCCGGCGTCGTGATGTCGCCGACGATCTCGGTAACGGTGATGCCGGGGTTGCTCTTCCGGATTTCGTCGGCGGTCGCCTTCAGCGCTTCGGCGCCGCGCGCCGTCAGCGTGACATGCACGCCTTCATTGGCAAGCGCGATCGCGCAGGCGCGGCCAAGTCCCTTGCTCGAGGCGCAAATGATGGCGCGACGGCCTTTGATCCCAAGATCCACTGTTTCGCTCCCTGTTATGTCGGGTGATTTCTGGAGGTATGATGCGCGGCACCTTAGCCAGTCCTGGACGGCCTGATAAGGCCTTCCGCTTTGCGGGTAGCGAATTCGTAGGTCACAATGCGCGCATATCGGTTTTTCAGGGAATGCCATGTCCGATCCGTTTGACGTCAGCCGTGAAGTCATCCTCATCACCGGGGCCAGCCAGGGTCTGGGCCGGCAATTTGCGCGCGTGCTTTCGGCGCATGGCGCGGCCGTGCTGCTGGCGGCGCGGCAGGCCGCGAAGCTGAAGAGCCTGGAGGAAGAGATCAGGGCGAAGGGCGGGCGCGCCGCGGCCGTGCAAATGGACGTCACCGACATGGCGACGATTTCCCGGGCGCTCGATACGGCCGAAGTGCCGTTCGGCCCGGTGACGGTGCTGATCAACAATGCCGGCATCGCGATCGAGAAGCTTGCGACCGATCAGACCGAAGCCGATTGGGATGCCGTGATCGGCGCCAATCTGAAGGGCGCCTATTTTCTCGCGACCGAAGCGGCGCGGCGCATGATCGCGCGCAAGCAGGGCGGCAACATCGTCAACATCGCTTCCGTGCTCGGCACCGGCGTCCTGAAGGCGGTTTCGCCTTACGCGATTTCCAAGGCCGGCATGATCCAGGCCACCCGCGCGATGGCGCTGGAGCTCGCGGCCAACAACATCCGCATCAACGCGCTGGCGCCCGGCTACATCGACACCGAGATGAACCACGCGTTCTGGTCGACGCCCGCAGGCGAACGACTGGCCAAGCGAATCCCGCAGCGCCGCGTCGGCGCGGAATCCGATCTCGACGGCGCGATCCTGCTGCTGGCCTCCAACGCCTCGCGCTACATGACCGGCAGCGTGGTGACGGTCGATGGCGGCTTTCTGTTGAATTGAGGGCGCTATAGCCGTCATTCCGGGGCGCGCTTAGCGCGAACCCGGAATCTCGAGATTCCGGGTCTGGTGCTTACGCACCATCCCGGAATGACGGCGGCTTTGCTGCGCAACGCGGCCGTCAGTTCGCCCGCATCTCCGCCTTGATCATGTCGGCCGCCTTTTCCCCGATCATGATGGTCGGCGCATTGGTGTTGCCGCCGATCAGCGTCGGCATGATCGAGGCGTCGACGACGCGCAGGCCTTCCATGCCGTGCACTTTCAGCTTCGGATCG
>DATEJC010000314.1:0-9488 GCA_035278345.1 Bradyrhizobium sp.
TGCGCAATGGGACGACCACGAGGTGACCAACGACTGGTCGCCGATCGGCACGTCCGACGAGACCGGCTATGCGGATGACGGCAGTTCGCTTCTGGTGGCGCGCGCCCGCCGTGCCTTCCACGAATTCATGCCGATCCGTCAAGTCCCCGCTCAGGATGGCCGCATCTATCGCAAGGTTTCGTACGGCCCGCGGCTCGACGTCTTCATGATCGACATGCGCAGCTATCGCGACTCCTCGGGGAATAGAGGCGAGGATCGCGACACCTGCATCTTTGGCCCAACACAGCTTGTTTGGCTGAAGCGCGAGCTCGTTGCGTCGGATGCGACCTGGAAGGTGATCGCCGCCGACATGCCGATCGGCCTGTTCAGCGAGGACGCAATCGCGCTCGGCGACGGGCCGCCGGAACGGCGCGAGCATGAGATTGCCGATCTGCTGTCCTTCATCAAGCGCGCGGGCGTGCGCAACGTCGTCTGGCTCACCGCCGACATGCACTATACCGCCGCACATCATTACGATCCCGGCCGTGCCGTCTTCCAGGAGTTCGAGCCGTTCTGGGAATTCGTCTCCGGCCCGCTGCATGCCGGCACCTGGGCGCCGGGCAAGCTCGACAACACCTTTGGGCCGAAGGCGATGTATCAGAAGGGCTGCGACGGCGAGAATCTGGCGCCGTGCTTCGGCATGCAGTTCTTCGGCCGCGTCGATATCGACGGAAAAACGGGAGTCATGACGGTGACGCTGAAGGATGTCGATGACACCAGCCTGTGGTCAGTCGACATCGAGCCGCAGGTGGATGCGCGGCCAGGGCTTCTTGTGGCGCAGCACATCTGAGCTATCCGCTCAAGGTCGCAGATTCTTGAAGAAGGCCGCCTTGATCTGCAGAGGGCTCTCCGTGCAGACTAAGCGTGGCGGTTACGCCATCCCCGTCATTTCCTCCCACCGATTTCACGCGCACGACCTTGCCGCCTGTTGGCGACGGTCTGTCGTCTTCAGGAGCACCCATGGAAAACATAAGAACCCAGGGCATTGCCATGCCGAAACTCGGGCTCGGCACCTTCCGCATGCAGGGCGATGCCTGCCGCGCTGCCGTGGAGAGTGCGCTTGCGCTCGGCTATCGCCACATCGACACCGCCGAAATGTACGGCAATGAGGAGCCGATTGGGGCAGCAATTGCGGCCTCGCGCGTGCCGCGCGGCGAGCTGCATGTCACCACAAAGGTCTGGGTGGAGAATCTGGCGCCGGCCGCGATCCGCAAGGCGTTCGACGCGTCCCTGAAGAAGCTGCGGCTCGACCATATCGATCTTTATCTCGTGCATTGGCCTTCGCGCAGCATGAACCTGCCGGCGGTGCTGGAGACGATGCTGAAGCTGAGGGAGGAGGGGCGCACCCGCGCCATCGGCGTTGCCAATTTCACCACGGCGCTGCTGAAGGTCGTGGTCGAAGAGGTGAAGGTGCCGATCGCCTGCAATCAGGTCGAGTATCACGCGATGTTGGGGCAGGTGAAGCTGATGAAATATCTCGCCGCGCACAACATTCCGCTGGTCGCCTATTGCCCGCTGGCTCAAGGCAAGGTGGCATCAGACGAGACGTTGGCGAAGATCGGCCGCAAGCACAATGCGTCCGCCGCGCAGGTCGCATTGAAATGGCTGCTCGACCAGGACGGCGTTGCCGCGATCCCGAAAGCCTCGCGTGCCGAAAGCCAGAAGGCCAATCTCGCTGCGCTGCAGGTGACGCTCGATGATGAGGACCGCAAGGCGATCGCTGCGCTGCCGAAGGACCGGCGCTGCGTCAATCCCGGCTTCGGCCCGGACTGGGATTAGCACTGTATGCGCAACGAAAGATGGCTCCTCCGTGAGGAGGAGCCATCTTCCTGTGTCGGCCGTCAGTAACGATGATAGCGCTTCTTGATCACGACGACGCGGTCGCCATGGCCATGGCGCCAGCCGCGGTGCCAACCGCGATCGTGGTGCATCTGCGCACGGGCGCCGTACCAGCCATGATGATGACCGCCGCGCTTGATGACGACGGTCTCGGCGCTGGCGATCGAAGGCAAAGCCACCGCCATCGCACCGAGCGCCGCCAGCACATAAGCAAACTTCTTCATGTTGTCCTCCTCACATAGTGAGGATGAAAACAGCCATTGCGCAGGAACGTTCCGCCGGAACCGCAAGAGTTTTCTGAACAGCCGTTCAGACAGATCGTCGCACGCGACGTGTGCGCCTGGTGGATCGACATCGACCGATCCGCCGATTGGAGTTCGAGGCCGGCGTCGTCGCGGCATGCACGCGACCAAATTTGTGGTCGGCGCCCCGGTGGAATCGGCCTTCCCGGCGAATGCGCGGGCCTGCGCCCATTGCTTGTGGCTTGCGCGAGCCGGCCGCGGGGCGCATCATCGCGCCACAAAAATCATCGGGGGGAGTGCTGTCATGACGGGATTGTCTCGCCGTAATTTCCTTAAGCTCACCGGATCCACCGCCGCTGCCGCACTCACCGGCAGTGCGCATGCCGCGATGGGGCCGAACGACAAGTTCGATCTCGTCATCAAGGGCGGCGACGTGCTCGATCCCAGCCAGTCGCTGCGGGGCAAGCGCGACATTGGCATCCGCTGGGGCGTGATCGAGGCGGTCGAGAACGACATCCCGGCGGCGCGGGCGGCGAAGACCATCGACGCTACCGGCAAGCTGGTGACGCCGGGCCTGATCGATCTCCACAGCCATGTCTACCCTTATGGCTCCGCGATCGGCATCCCCGCCGACGAGCTCGCCCAATTCCAGTGCACGACCACGCTGGTCTCCGCCGGCGATGCCGGCGTCAACAACATCGCAGCGCTGCGCCGCTACATCGTCGCGCAGTCCCGGGCGCGCATTTATGCCTTCATCCACATCGCCAACAACGGCCTGTCTGGCTTCCCGGTCGCCGAGCTCTACAACATCGATTATGCGCAAGTTGAGCCCTGCGCGATGACGCTGGCGGAAAATCCGGACTTCCTGCTCGGCGTCAAGGTGCGGATGTCGGAGAATGTGATCGCCAAGCACGGGCTCGAGCCGCTCAAGCGCGGCATCCAGGCCTGCGAGATGTGCGGTTGGCCGGCCAGGATGATGGTGCATATCGGCGGCGTCGAGACCAAAGAGCTGATGTCGCAAATCCTCGATTTGATGCGGCCAGGCGATATCCTGACCCATGCCTATTCCGGCGCGCCGAACATCGGCGGCGCCTTCACCAACATCGTGCAGGACGGCAAGCTGATTCCGGCGGCGCTCGCCGCCAAGCAACGCGGCGTGCTGTTCGACGTCGGCCATGGCGGGGGCAGCTTCGATTTCACGGTGGCGGAGGTGGCGATCCCCGGCGGCTGCACGCCGGACACCATCTCCTCCGATATCCACGTCTTCTCCGGCAATTCGCCGGGCATGCCCTACTTGCCGAACGTCATGAGCAAGTTCATGGCGTTGGGCTCCTCGCTGGAGCAGGTGGTGGCGATGGCGACGTCAGCGCCCGCGAAAATCATCAACCGCGCGCCGAAACTCGGTACGCTGCAGCTCGGCGCGCCTGGCGACGTCGCAATCATGGAGTTGGCCGAGGGGCCGGTGAGCTTCGTCGACACCCGCAACAACAAGCGCGAAGGCAAGCTGCTGCTCAAGCCGGTGCAGACCGTGGTAGGCGGCGTGCCGTTCGGCCGGCCGTATCAGGCGCCGTTCGCGGTGCGGTGAAGGCTAGGGTCGCTGCGGATGAAGGGTCTACCTCTCCCTATGGGAGAGGTGACGGTGATCAAGGCCGCCGATTTCCACCCCGAGTTTGCGCTCGATCAATGTCTCGTCCGCCGCGTCCGGCCATCATGCCGGCCGCAAGGGTCGAGCGTGGCAAGGAACGAAGCACAACTCCGCGGCGAAGCGCCCCCCGGTCAGCCGGCCGGGTCGATTTCGGCTGGCGGGACGGTGCTTTCGCTCTATGAAAGCGAATTCCTGAGCCAGCTTGGCGAGCGGGTGCGCGCCCTGCGCGCGCTGCGCGAGATGTCGCGCCGCGAGCTGGCGCGACAGTCCGGCATTTCCGAGCGCTACATCGCCCAGATCGAGGCCGGCCGCGGCAACGTGTCGATCGTGCTGCTGCTCCGGCTTTCGCAAGCCATCCGCGGCGAACTATTTGCAGTCGGTGAAGGGCCGTAGATGGGACAGCTCGTCCAGCGGCAGCGGCCAGGGTCAATGTCGAGTTTTACTTCGCGGCGTGAGGGCTGACAGCGTCAGCCCTGCGCACGCTTCTCCACATTGGCGCTGCGGGCCGGCACGCCGAACTCCTTGCGGCAGACGTCGGCGAGCACGGCAACGCCCTCCCGGATCTGCTCATGCGAGGGACTGGCGAAGCACAGCCGCAACCGGCAGCCCGAATGGGGCTTGTCGACCGACCATTCCGGTCCCGGATTGATGGCGACACCGGCGGCAAGCGCAGCCTGGTAGAGCTTCAGCGTATCGACATGGTCGGGCAGCTTCACCCAGAGGAAGATACCGCCCTTCGGCGCCTCGAATTCGGCCGCGGTGCCGAACTGCTCGCCCAGCGCATCCATCAGCGTGTCGAGCTTGGCGCGCAGGCCGCGCGTTAGCTCCGGCACATGGGTCGCAAAATGCGGCGCGCAATATTCGGCGAGCACCATCTGCTCCAGCGCGCCGGAGCCGGCGTCGGTCTTCAGCGCCAGCATCCGCGACATCATCTCCCAGGGCGCGACGATGAAGCCGACGCGAAGGGCAGGGGCAATCGATTTCGAGAACGAGCCGATATGAATGACGTTGCTGCTGTTGCTCATGGCATAGATCGCGGGCGGGCGCTTGCCGTCCCAGATCAGGTCGGCGTAGCAGTCGTCCTCGAAGATCGGCACGCCATATTGCTCCGACAGACGCAGCATCTCGGCGCGGCGGTCTTCCGGCAGGATCGAGCCGGTCGGGTTCTGTACGGTCGGGATGGTGTAGATGTATTTTGGCGTGATGCCCTTGGCCTTGAGCTCGGCGAGCGCGTTGGCAAGCGCGTCCATCCGCATGCCATGCTCATCGAGGGGAATGCCGACGATGTTGACGCCAAGACGGGTCAGGCGGTTGATCGAGCCCTGATAGGATTCCTTTTCGAAGATCACGGTGTCGCCGCGCGCCAGAAGCGCGCTATTGACGAGGTCGAGCGCCTGCAGCGAGCCGGAGACGATCATGAGATCATCCACCGTGCAGGCGATACCGGCATCGCGCTTGAGCTTTTTGGCCAGGAATTCGCGCAAGGGGCCGTAACCCTGCGGGCCGTGGGCGAGGTTGTACGTCGCCAGCGACTTGCCCTCGCGCTTCAGCACGGCGGTTACGGCGTCGACCAGCCCATCGACTGGAACGGCGTCGGGGTCATTGTTGCCGCCAACAAAGCTGTATTTGGCAAGGCCCGTCCACCGCGCGGCAGGCGCAGGCAGTCCGGCCGGCAGCAGCGGCGCGTAGCTGAATGGGGCTGAAGTCATCGATCGTCTCCCGTTGAGTTTCTTGTTGAGGAAGCGGGTTGCCTTCGCTCCTCTTGGTTTCTCATTAGTTTTTGCCGACCAGCCGTATCGACCGCCCCTGGCTGATGAAGGCATAATGCCCGGCGCCGACGCCGCCGACCATCAGGGCTTCCACGACCGGCTCGGCGATCTCGCCGGCCGCGGCCCAGTCCACCACGAAGTTGGCGCCGGTGCCGCCGCGCACGTCCGAAGTAGCGATGAAGACCTCGATCGTCGAGAACGGTTTCAGCGCCACCGGCTCCTTGAGGTAGCTCTCCACTATCTTGCCCGAGGTGTCGAAATAGGCGACCCGCTTCAGCACCAGCGGCCGGGTCTCGGAGGCGTTGTGCACGCTTAGTGTGACCGAGAAGTCGGCCCGCAGCTTGCCTTGGGACATCGAGACGCTGGAATAGACTGGGACGTAAAAGGCGCCGGAGACGGCGAGGGGCTCGGCCGGAACGGCAGTCAGGGACGAGGCGAAATTCTGTGCGATGTTGCCGCCCTGCGCGGCGCCCTGGGCCCGAGCAGGCGCAACCTGCACGAGCAGCTGGCAGGCGAGAAGCCCGAAAAAAGTAGCCTTGAACAGGGTGTGACAGATTGCTTGTTTGAGCCAGCCGCACCTGCCAATAGGTTGCGGCAAAAGGTACATTTGATTCATGCACGAGCTCATTGGCGATATTACTCTTAGCATCCTGTTTGCCTGGGTACTCGGGCTTTTGGCCCATTTCTCCCGCCAGCCGCTGATCCTCGCCTATCTCCTTGCCGGCTTTTTCATTGGGCCATTCGGCATGGGATGGGTCAAGTCCCAGGAATCGATCAGCGTCATCTCCGAGCTCGGCCTGATCTTCATGCTATTCATGATCGGGCTCGAGATCGACCTGAAGAAGATCATTCGTGCCGGCCCAGTGATCCTGTTTGCCGCCGGCGGCCAGCTGATCGGCGGCTGCCTGCTCGGCGTCCTCTTCTTTATGGCCCTCGGTCTTTCGCTCGGGGGCGGAGCGTTCGACGCGCTGTATCTGACGGTCGCCTGCGCGCTGTCAAGCACGGTCATCATTGTCAAGGTGCTCTATGAGAAGCGCGAACTCGATACGCTGCCGGGCCGCATCACGCTCGGCATCCTAGTGCTGCAGGACATCTTTGCCATCCTGTTCCTGGCGGTGCAGCCGAGCCTCGCCAATTTGCAGGTCTCGGTCATCCTGCTCTCGGTCGCCCGGGTCGGCGCGCTGGTCGCGACCGCACTGATCCTCAGCCGCTTCGTGCTGCCGAGACTGTTTCACCAGATCGCGCGCCGGCCCGAGCTGATCCTGCTTGGCGCGCTCGCCTGGTGCTTCCTGATCGGCGAGATCGCGGAAAGGCTGCATCTGTCGCGCGAGATGGGCTCGCTGGTGGCGGGCGTCTCGATCTCGACCTTCCCCTATGCGCTCGACGTCACAGCCAAGGTGACGACGCTGCGCGACTTCTTCATCACGCTGTTCTTTGTCGCGCTCGGCATGACCATCCCGATCCCGAACGGCTCGGTGATCGGGCTTGCCCTGATCATGGCCGTCTTCACGGTGGCAAGCCGCCTCGTGACGACGTTCACGCCGCTCTATCTGATGAAGCAGGGCCTGCGCGCCAGCCTCTTGCCGGCGATCAATCTCGCGCAAATCTCGGAATTCTCCCTGGTCGTGATCCAGACTGGCATCACCGCCGGCCACATCAAGACCGAGACCGCGAGCGCCGCCTCCTTTGCCTTTGTGGTGCTGGCGGTGCTCTCCACCTTCTTCATGGTGCGCAGCGGCGAGATCACCAAGGGGCTGATCGGGCCGCTGAAGAAGATCGGCCTGCGCGACCTCGATCATGTCCATCATGCCGAAGGTCACGAAGGCGGGCACGGCGAAACCAACCGCATCGTCATCCTCGGCTTCTTCCGCGCCGCCAGCGCGCTGCTCAGCCAGATCGAACGGCAGAACGAGTCGCTGCTGGAGCAGATCACGGTGATCGACTTCAATCCGAACGTTTTCCGCACCCTGAGCAATCGCGGCGTGCACGTGATCTATGGCGATATCTCCAATGTCGACACGCTGGTGCATGCCGGCATCGGCAAGGCCGAGATCATCATCCTGAGCGTGCCGGATTCGCTTCTTGTCGGGGCCAATAACGAAAAGCTGGTGCGCCATGTCCGCGCGCTGAATCCGACCGCCAGGATCGTCGCGACCGCCGATCTGCTTTCCAACGTCAATGACCTCTACGAGGCCGGCGCCGATTACGTCACGGTGACCCGGCTGACCGACGCCGGCGCGCTGTTTTCCGTGATCGAGGCCGCCGACGCCGGGCTCCTTGAGGACAAGCGCGCCGAGATGGACGCCCAGCTCGCCGATCGCAAGGAGGTTTTGCCGTAAGGCGGAACGGTTGCTTCAGCTGCCAGCGGTCTTTCATCCCGCAGCTCGCCACCCCACATGAAATATCGTCCTTCAGGCCCCCGCGGGCGGCATGCGGCCCTGCGTTATGGCGCTGGCGCTGGCCCGGGAGTCCGGGTAATCCATCCCGGCACAAGAAAGCGGGTTTTGAGGAAATGGCCGATACGATCCAGGAAGTCTTGCAGGCCTTTGCCAAGGGCGAACTCGTCGTCGTTACCGACGATGATGACCGCGAAGGCGAGGGCGATCTGATCGTTGCGGCCTCGCTCTGCACCGCCGAGAAGATGGCCTTCATCATTCGCCACACCTCAGGCATCGTCTGCGCCCCGATCACCACCGATGACGCGCGCCGCCTGCGGCTCGACCCGATGGTGGCCCACAACGATTCCAATCACACCACGGCGTTTACGGTTTCGATCGACTACAAGCCCGATGGCGGGACCGGCATTTCCGCGGAGGAACGTGCCTCCTGCTGCCGCGCGCTCGCCAATCCCAATGCCGGCGCCGCCGACTTTGCCCGACCTGGGCACATCTTTCCGCTGATCGCGCGCGACGGCGGCGTGCTCTTGCGCTCCGGCCACACCGAGGCCGCGGTCGATCTCTGCCGGCTCAGCGGTCTGCCGCCGGTCGGCGTCATCTCCGAGCTGATGAATGACGACGGCACGGTCATGAAGGGCGAGCAGGTGGCCCGCTTCGCCGCCGCCAACAAGCTCAAGCACGTCACGATCGCTGACATGATCGCGTATCGGCAGGCGCGCGAAAAGCTGATCGAGCGTGTCTCGACCTTCACCACCGAAAGCCCGATCGGAACGCTGCAGGGCTATGCCTATCGCTCGCCGTTCGACGAGATCGCGCATGCGGCCTTCGTCTATAACGGTGTCGGCGACGGCAGGAATGTGCTCACTCGCCTGCACAAGCCGAACATCGTGAAAGACCTGTTCACCGGGCAGGAGCGCATGCGCCTCGTGCTCAACCACTTCCAGCGCGCCGGTCGCGGCGTGCTGGTATATTTGCGTGACGGCGCCGCCGGCGTTCCCGTCGAGCCGGTCGGCGAAGAGAAGACCGCGGAAGCCGACCGCAACAGGCAATGGCGCGAGGTCGGCGTCGGTGCGCAGATTTTGCGCGATCTCGGCATCACCTCGATCCGAAACCTCACCTCATCGGTGCACGACTACAAGGGCCTGTCGGGTTTCGGCATCGAGATCGTCGGCAACGAGCGCCTTGAAGGCTGAATGCCAAAGTCTTAACCTGCCGCTACGTTGATATTGGCCGCATAGTCGCGAAAGGAATTCCCATGAGTGTGCGCCTCCAGACCAAGGACAAGCCGGCTGCGGCTGCCTTCCAGTGGGATGATCCCTTCCTGCTCGATGATCAGCTCACCGAAGACGAGCGCCTGATCCGCGACACCGCGCGGGCCTATGCGCAGGACAAGCTGCTGCCGCGCGTCACCAAGGCATATCTCGAAGAGAAGACCGACCGCGAGATCTTCAACGAGATGGGCGAGCTCGGCCTGATCGGCGTCACGCTGCCGGAGGAGTATGGCTGCGCCAATGCCAGCTACGTGGCTTACGGCCTCGTCGCGCGCGAGATCGAGCGC
>DATEJC010000315.1:0-16936 GCA_035278345.1 Bradyrhizobium sp.
CCGCGACCCTGGCGTCTATCCGGCCCGCCTGTGCGGGCTCGGCAACGGTGACAATAAAGGCCGCTCACCGGGGAGAGCACGAAGTAAGCCGTAAAGCCATTGCGCGGGGAAAGCCGGGATGTCTCGGCTGTACCTGTCAAACCCGTGTGCGTTCTTCACTACCCATTGCACACGGTGCTGCGGGCGCAGTCGGCGCCCGGCTTTCCCTGCGCCCTCTTCTCGGAAGAGGGACAATGAGATTGCAAAGCTCAGGCGAAAACGCGCCGTGAGAATGAGCTCCAATGTTTCCACGTCATTGCGAGCGTAGTGTTCGGCCCGGGGAGATAGCTTACACCTGTTCGGGGACATGGTTGACACTTTTGGGATTCACGCAAGTGAGCTATTTGAAAAGCGTCATTCCGGGATGGTGTGGAAGGCACCAGACCTCAGATGCGCAATTGCGCATCGGGGAATCTCGAGATTCTCGGGGGCGCAATTGCGCCCCGTAGTTCGATGCTCCGCATCGCCCCGGAATGACGGCGTGCAGCCGTCACTTCTGCATCCCCTTCGGCATCATGGCCTTGAGCTTGTCGAGCTCGAGGATGTTCATCTTCATGCCGCCGGGCATCACGATGTCGCCGGGCTTCTGGTCGGCCTTGCAGGCGCCGAGCCACTTCGCCTCGATCGTGGTCGCCGAATCGCGCGGCACGCCGGACGGGCCGCCCTCGCTGCGCGAGGTCGACTTCACCGTGTAGGCGGAATTGAAGTCGCCGGTGATCTCGGCGTGCGAGGTGACGGTCATGCCGGCGACGCTGCAGATGGAATCGCTGACATAGCCGGCCGCGGTCTTCTGGATGTCCTGCTTGGCGCAGGTTTCCTTGCCCGGCGAGAACGACGTGCTCATCTGCTTGTCGGTCGACGCATCCGTGCAATGCTGCATGGTCATGTCGGGCATCGAGCCGCCGGTGCGGACCATCTTCATTTCCCACAGCCCGGCCTTGCGGACCGGCAGCTCCAGCGCGAGCGCGTCAAGTGCGGGCAGCAGCGCCAGCAAACCAACCACGGTGACCAAGGAGAGATGCTGTCGCGTCATGCGTCGCGCTCCCGTCTGGCGATGGTGGGGAAGTTGCCGTCCCTAGTAGAGCGTGACCAGCGGCCGTTCGGCGGCGCCGTAGGGCACCCAGCGGCAGGAGAAGGAGATGTAGCCGCCCTCATAGGCCTGCACGGCGAGGAATTTCACCACCTTGCCGTAATAGGCGCAGTGGTCGACCGCGAGCTGGCGGGCGTCGGCCCGCTGGGCCAGCGAATAGGCGATGATGCCGCCGGTATCGTTGCCCTTGAACGGCCCGATCCAGTCGGCTTGCGCCGGCGCGCAGGCCAGCATTCCGCAGACCGCAACCAGGCCCGCTGCCGCAATTTTTCGCATTACCGACTCCTTCTTGGTGGGTGCACCTTAAAGCGCCGCGCAGGCCCTGAAAAGAACGCCGCGGCTGGCGAACCGCGAACTCTCTTCAAGTGTTGCCGCGCTGCACTTGACCTGACTGGGCCTTCGCGGCACCGTCCGGCCGGATTGGGCCATTTGAAGCGGATTCCCATGCGCGACCTTTTGAAATCCTCGAAGAAGTGCGGCCTCGGCGCGGTGCTCGTCGCCCTGCTCGGCTTTCTGGCATTCGGCGAGGCCCAGGCCGCAAACCCGTTCGAGCTGAATTTCTGGCTCACCGGCCCGCGCTATGACGGCAGGGTGGCGCCCTGCGAAAAGGCTATCCCGACCATCGTCTCGCAGTTCCAGGAGAGGGAAAGCTCGTTCTGGAATTCCAGCCTCGTGATCACCGCCTATGGCAAAATCCACGAGATCGCCTTCCGGCCCTGGCAGTCCGACAACATTCCGCGCCGCTATTGCTCGGGCGAGGTGATGGTGTCCGACGGCAAGGTCCGCCCGGTCCACTTCTCGATCATCGAGGATGGCGGCTTTGCCGGCTTCGGCCAGGGCGTCGAATGGTGCGTGGTCGGCCTCGACCGCAACTGGGCCTTCAACCCCGCCTGCAAGGCAGCCCGGCCCTGATTCGCTCGCCGCGTTGACGGCCGGCGGCGGCAACCCAGGATTTTGTTCTTGAAATGTTCTCATTAGCTGCTAGTCTCTCCGCCACTCTGGTGTGAGGGCGCGTCATGCTTCATTCCGTCTCGATGCTGGCTTTCCGGTTTGCCGTTTCGCTGATTTTCCTGCTCGCCCCGGCCTTTTTTGCCGCGGCCCAGGCGCAGGACCGCCGCCAGAACGCCCCCGGCGAGTTCGATTTCTATGTGCTGGCGCTGTCCTGGTCGCCCTCGTTCTGCGAGGCGGCGGCCGAGCGCGGCAATGCCGGGCGCTCGCAGGCGCAATGCGGCGAGCGCCCGTTCTCCTTCGTGGTGCACGGGCTGTGGCCGCAATACGACCGCGGCTATCCCGAATATTGCAAGCGTCCCGCCCCGCGGCTGGAGCGCAACGTCATGGTCTCCATGCTCGATCTGATGCCAGCGCCGGGGCTGATCTACAACGAGTGGGACAAGCACGGCACCTGCTCTGGCCTCGCCGCGCGGGCCTATTTCGAGACCATCCGCAAGGCGCGCGCCGCGGTGAAGATTCCGGACGAGCTGTTGCAGCTGTCGAAGCCGAAGATGATCTCGCCGGAAGAGCTGGAAGCCGACTTCATCAAGGCCAATCCGGGCCTCAGCGCGTCCGCGATCTCGGTGACCTGCGACAGCCGGCGGCTCAGCGAAGTGCGAATCTGCATGAGCAAGGATCTGCAATTCCGCGCCTGCGAGGAGAACGACCGCCGCGCCTGCCGCCGCGATCAGGTGCTGATGCCGCCGGTGCGCGGGGGTTGAGGTATGCCGTCATTCCAGGTTGGTCTGAAGGACCAGACCCGGAATGACTGTGAGACTTTCCTGACGCGATGTCGTAACCCCATCCGCATGAACTACCGCCACGCCTTCCACGCCGGCAATTTCGCCGACGTCCTCAAGCACATCGTGCTGACGCGCATCCTGCTTTATTTGCAGGAGAAGCCGGCGCCCTTCCGCGTCATCGACACCCACGCCGGCGGCGGACGCTACGATCTCGCCGGTGAGGAGGCGCAGCGCAGCGGCGAATGGCGCACCGGCATTGCCCGCATCATGCAGGCGCGCTTCTCGGAAAAGGCGCTGCCGCTGGTCGCGCCTTATCTCGACATCGTCAGGGCCTTCAACGCCGGCGCTGAGCTGACGGCCTATCCGGGGTCGCCGTTGATTGCGCGTGCGCTGCTGCGGCCGCAGGACCGGCTCACCGCCTGCGAGCTCGAACCCAATGCGCGCCGGCAGCTGATCGATGCGCTGCGCCGCGACGCCCAGGCGCGCGTCGTCGACCTCGACGGCTGGACGGCGCTGACCGCCTTCGTGCCGCCGAAGGAGCGCCGCGGCCTCGTCCTGATCGACCCGCCCTTCGAGGCCAAGGACGAGTTCGAGCGACTGGGAAGCAGCTTCCGCGCTGCATTCCAGAAATGGCCGACCGGCAGCTATGTGCTCTGGTACCCCGTCAAGAGCCGCCGCGCCGCCGATACCCTGGCACGCGACGTCGCGCAGGCCGCCGAGGGCGCAAGGCCCGCCGGCAAGTGCCTGCGGCTCGAATTCTCCGTCGCCCCGCAGGAGGCCGGCGGCCCGCTGGCCTCCACCGGGCTTCTGATGGTCAACCCGCCCTGGACGTTGCAGGGGGAGCTCAAGACCATCCTCCCCGAGTTGGAAAAGCCGCTCGGCCAGGGCGGCGCCGGCCGCTTCCGGCTGGAGGCGCCGAAGCCGTAAGTGCTGGTTACCCCGTCTGCGCCCCGCCTCCGGCCATCAAAGCCGTATGCAACCCGACGGGAACCGTATTATGCTCAGCCCGTTGGGACTGGCTTTACGTTCCGCTTCCGCGAATGGTTGCGGCGGAGTGACAAGGCCTAAGAACAGCCAGACGGAAACCGCCGATTTGGGTTGCGGTTCGTCAAGGTGGCCATGCTTTCCGGCAGCGATTGTCCGGTCGGCCGTGCGCATGACCAGTGCGCCGGCAAAGCACGACGGGGGAGGTTTCCCGATGGCCATGACTGGTACGGTCAAGTTTTTCAACGGCGAACGCGGTTACGGTTTCATCAAGCCGGATGACGGCGGCCGCGACGTGTTCGTTCACATCACGGCAGTCGAACGCGCCGGATTGAAGGATCTCACCGAGGGACAGCGCATCACCTTCGAGGTCGAGCCGGACAAGAAGGGCAAGGGCCCGAAGGCGGTCAACCTGGTGATCTCGTCCTGACGCTGACTCCTTCCTGAATTGTGGCGGCAAAAAAATCCCGGCCGCTTTCGGCGGCCGGGAGGTTGATACGACAATTATCCCTTGTACGTGTTCTTGTCGTCAGAAGCGGTAGTTCACGCCCGCCCGCACGGCGCCGAAGCTGAGGCCATGCGAGGCGCCGGTGATGACGAAATTGCTGTTGGCGAGATCGACATAGAGATACTCGATCTTGGCGCTCCAGTTCGGCGCGAAGCCGAATTCGGCGCCGACGCCCGCGGTCCAGCCGACATTGGTGTGGGATTCCGACTGCCCAAAGGTGACGGTGCGCAGTTCGCCGAATGCAAGGCCCAGCGTGCCGTAGAACAGCACGTTGTTGAAGGCATAGCCGCCGCGGCCGCGCACCGTGCCGAACCAGGGATTGGAAAACTTCCACGCCGCAAAGGTGTCGTCGGCGCTCGAGCCCTGGATGTCGCCCTCGACGCCAAACACCCACGGGCCGCGCTGGAAGTTGTAGCCGGCCTGCAGGCCGCCGACGAAGCCGCTCGGCTTGGCCCAGGCATTGTCGACGCTGCCCCAGGCATAGCCGATATTGCCGCCGAGATAAGGACCGGCCCAGCTATAAGCGTTGAGCGGCTGGTTGACCGTGTAGGGCGGGCGCGAATTGTAGTTGAAGTCGGCGGCCTTCGCCTCAAACCCCCAGCCTGCCGCGAGGAGCGCAAGCGCGCCCAGCACAAACCTGCTCATCGGTACTCTCCACCACGCAACTCACCGTGACCGCAGGGCGCGCGAAAAGCCCGGCATGGTTACGGAATTCCAGTGTTTTCGGGTAAGAGTTATCGAGAGTTTTAAGTTAAAGGCTTGTTAAGCGGAGTTACCGCCCGCTCATCATTCTTAAAAATGTGTTACTTGCGGAGAGCCACGCGCCCAGAGCAGCGCGGCTGGCGATGCTGCGCAGCAGTGCATAAATTCGGCCCATGAAAGACGATTCCCGCGATCAACCGGCGGCGCCGCGTCCGCGCAAGGGCAAGTCCGGTTCCGCCAGCGACCTGCCGGTGCAGGATGCCGGCGCCGACATCGACCCGGCGACCACCCCTGCCGAGGACGATGAGGAAGCACGGCTGCCTGATATTGCGGAGGAACCGGCGGAAGCCATCGCCGAGGGCGGGCTGACGGTCGGACATGCGGCGATCGAGAACGCGGTGCGTCTCGCCCCCACCTCGCCCGGCGTCTACCGCATGCTCAACGCCGCCAACGACGTGCTCTACGTCGGCAAGGCGAAAAACGTCAAAAAGCGTCTGACGTCCTATGCGCGGGTCAACGCGCCGCAGCCGGCGCGCATCCTGCGCATGATCGCAGCCACCACCAATGTCGAGATCGTCTCGACCGTGACCGAGACCGAAGCGCTGCTGCTAGAGGCCAATCTGATCAAGCAGCTGCGTCCGCGCTTCAACGTGCAGCTTCGCGACGACAAGTCGTTCCCCTACATTCTAATCACGGGCGATCATTGGGCGCCGCAGATCCTGAAGCATCGCGGCGCCCAGACGCGGCCCGGGCGCTATTTCGGCCCGTTCGCCTCCGCCGGCGCCGTCAACCGCACCATCACCGCGCTGCAGCGCGCGTTCCTGATCCGCTCCTGCACCGACTCGTTCTTCGAGAGCCGCACCCGGCCCTGCCTGCTCTATCAAATTCGCCGCTGCGCCGGCCCCTGCACGCGCGAGATCGATTTTCCCGGCTACACCGAGCTGGTGCGCGAGGCGACCGAATTCCTCTCCGGCCGCAGCCATGCGGTGAAGCAGCTGCTCGCGGCCGAAATGGAGAAGGCCTCAGGCGAGCTCGAATTCGAGACCGCGGCGACCTTCCGCGACCGCCTCGCTGCGCTCTCGGCGATCCAGTCGCAGCAGGGCATCAATCCGCGCACGGTGGAAGAAGCCGACGTGTTCGCAATCCACCAGGAAGGCGGCTATTCCTGCGTCGAGGTGTTCTTCTTCCGCACCGGCCAGAACTGGGGCAACCGCGCCTATTTCCCACGCGCAGAGAAGACGTTCACGCCGGAGGAAGTGCTGAACTCGTTCGTGACGCAATTCTACGACGACAAGCCACCCCCGAAACTGATCCTGCTCTCGCACGAGGTCGAGGACGCCGCGCTGCTGGCCGACGCGTTCTCGGTGAAAGCCGGCGTCAAGGTCGAAGTCACCGTGCCCAAGCGCGGCGAGAAGAAGGAGATGATCGCGCATGCGCTGACCAACGCGCGCGAAGCGCTCGGCCGCAAGCTCGCCGACACCGCAACACAAAGCCGGCTCCTTGAAGCGATGGTCACGACCCTCGGCCTGCCGCAGGCGCCGAAGCGCATCGAGGTCTACGACAACAGCCACATCATGGGCACCAACGCGGTCGGCGCCATGATCGTCGCCGGCCCCGACGGCTTCATGAAGAACCAGTACCGCAAGTTCAACATCAAGTCGGAAGGCCTCACGCCCGGCGACGACTACGCCATGATGCGCGAGGTGCTGCAGCGCCGCTTCAAGCGATTGCTGAAGCCCGCCGAGGACGGTGACAAGAAGCCGCGCGACGACGATTCATTTCCGCAGTGGCCCGACCTCGTAATCATCGACGGCGGCCGTGGCCAGCTCAATGCGGCGCGCGAGATCCTCGCCGAGCTCGGCGTCGACAAGGTCACGCTGCTTGGCGTCGCCAAGGGGCCGGACCGCGACGCCGGCCGCGAGACGCTATTCATGCCGGAGCGCGAGGCGATCAAGCTGGAGCCGCGCGACCCGGTGCTCTACTTCATCCAGCGCCTGCGCGACGAGGCGCATCGTTTCGTGATCGGCTCGCACCGCAAATTGCGCAAGAAGGACATCCGCGAGGCGGGCCTGCAGGAAATCCCGGGCATTGGCCCATCCCGCAAACGTGCCTTGCTGCTGCACTTCGGAACACTGAAGGAGATCGAGCGGGCCTCGGTCGCCGACCTGGGTAAAGTTCCGGGGGTCAGCGCCGAAAGCGCCCGCCGGATCTTCGAATTTTTCCACGCCCAGCCCGGCTAAATATTGAATTGGCGTAATATATGCGTCATCTCCCACCGCTCATGTGCGCCAAGGTGTTGACCTCCCAACGTCCCCGGTATTGGTAAGGCGGATGAACATCGCGACCACCAGAAGCCCTTCCAAGAGCTTTTCGATCCCGAATATCCTGACCGTGGGGCGGATTGCCGCAATCCCGGTGGTGGTGGGCTGCGTCTATGTCCAGTCCATCCTCGACGGCCCACTGTGGCTGCGCTGGGTGGCGCTTGCGGTGTTCATTACCGCGGCCATCACGGACTGGCTGGATGGCTACTATGCGCGAATCTGGGATCAGCAATCCGCCTTTGGCAGAATGCTCGATCCGATCGCCGACAAGCTGCTGGTCGCCTCATGCCTTTTGATGCTCGCCGCGGACAACTCCATCCATGGCTGGACGCTGTGGGCCGCCGTCGTGATTCTTTGCCGCGAGATCCTGGTCTCGGGCCTGCGCGAATATCTTGCCGCCCTTCGCGTCAGCGTGCCCGTGACGAAACTTGCGAAGTGGAAGACCACCGTTCAGCTCGTCGCTATCGGGTTTTTGATTGCAGGCGAAGCTGGCGAGCAGCTCATTCCGGCAACCACGCTGATCGGCATCGTGCTGCTGTGGATCTCGGCGATCGTCACCATCTATACCGGCTGGGATTATTTCCGCGCCGGCATCCATCATCTCATCGAGGAGGATGAGGGATGAAGCTGAAATATTTTGCCTGGGTACGCGAGCGGATCGGTAAGGCGGAGGAGACGATCGAGCCGCCCGCCGAGGTGCGCACCGTCGATGAGCTGATCGCCTGGCTGTCGAACCGCGACGAGGCCTATGCCTATGCGTTCGAGAAGCCGAAGGTGATCCGCACCGCCATCGACCACGCCCACGTCAAGCCGGACGCGGCAATCGCGGGCGCGCGCGAGATCGCGTTCTTTCCGCCGATGACGGGCGGCTGAGTTTTTCCATGGGCGTAGCTGCGACCATCCGGATACAACAAGCCGATTTCGACATCGCGCAGGAGATCGCAAACCTGAGCAACGGCCGCACCGATGTCGGCGCGGTCGTCAGCTTCACCGGCATCTGCCGCGGCACCGAAGCAAGTGCACCGATCGCCGCCTTGAGGCTCGAACATTATCCCGGCATGGCCGAAGCCGAGATCAAGCGCCATGCGGAAGAAGCAATCGCACGCTGGCCGCTGCAGGGCCTCACCATTATCCATCGCTTCGGCCGCATCGCGCCCGGCGAGAACATCGTGCTCGTCGTCACCGCTTCCTCGCACCGGCAGGCGGCATTCGAGGCCGCCGAATTCCTGATGGATTATCTCAAGACCAACGCGCCGTTCTGGAAGCAGGAAGAGAGCGCCCGCGGCACGAGCTGGATTGAGGCGCAGAGCCATGACGACGTGGCCGCCGCGCGCTGGACCAAATCCTGATGGCAAAGCGTGCCAAGCGTTCGACCAAGCGAGGCCGGTCCGTCGTGAAGGCGCTGAAGATCGCCGCCGGCGAATTGCAGACGCTGCTCGATTTCGTCCGTTATGCGGTGAGCCGTTTTGCCGAGGCCAGGCTCGTCTTCGCCCACGGCACCACCGATCCCGTCGCGGAAGCGGCGTTCCTCGTCAGCGAGACGCTGCATCTGCATCCCGACCAGTTCGAGCAGTTTGCCCATGCGCGCGTTACCGCAGCGGAGGCTAAGAAGATCCTCGAGCTGATCGAGCGCCGCATCGCGACCCGCAAGCCTGCAGCCTATCTCGTCAACAAGATCTGGATGCGCGGCCTGCCGTTCTATGTCGACGAGCGCACCATCGTGCCGCGCTCCTTCATCGGCGAGCTCCTGGATTCGCATTTCGGCGATGGCGAGGATGCGACCTCGCTGATCGGCAATCCCACCGACGTGAAAAACGTGCTCGACCTCTGCACGGGCAGCGGCTGCCTTGCGATCCTTGCGGCTCGCCACTTCCCCCATGCCGCGATCGACGCCGTGGACGTTTCGAAAGACGCGCTTGCGGTCGCCGCGCGCAACGTCGCCGATCATGGGCTCGACGACCGCATCGAGTTGCACCGCGGTAACCTCTTTGCGCCGCTCGGTGGCCAACGTTACGACCTGATCATCTCCAACCCGCCCTACGTCGATGCCGAGGGGATGGCGGGCCTGCCGGCCGAATGCCGCGCCGAGCCGAAACTTGCCTTCGACGGTGGCGCCGACGGGCTCGATATCGTCAGGCGCATCCTGGCTGAGGCCAAGAGCCATCTTGCACCGCAAGGAGGATTGCTCTGCGAGATCGGCCGCGGCCGTGACAATCTCGAGGCCGCCTTCCCGCAATTGCCGCTGCTCTGGCTCGATACCGAGGATTCCGAGGGCGAAGTGTTCTGGATCGCGGCGTCCGATCTGTAAGCAAACCGGTTGCGCGGAAATATCTCGGCCTCTCGCATTTCCCCCTTGCGGGGAAGCTGATAGCCTGACCTCAAGCGCCGCACCCCAAACACGCAAAGAGGCCACCATGCTGGACAAGAGCCCCACGAAATCCGTCGCCGTTCCCAACGACCTCGCCGCCCACTGGATGCCGTTCACCGCCAACCGCGCCTTCAAGAAGGCGCCGCGGCTGCTCGCCGGCGCCAAGGACATGCACTACATCACCGTCGACGGCCGCAAGCTGATCGACGCTGCCGCCGGCATGTGGTGCACGAACGCCGGTCACGGCCGAACGCAGATTTCGGATGCCATCGGCAAGATGGCCGCGACGCTGGACTATGCGCCCCCGTTCCAGTTCGGAATCCCGCAGGCCTTCGAACTCGCAAGCCGCATCGCCGAGCTTGCGCCTGATGGCCTCGACCACGTCTTCTTCTGCAACTCCGGCTCGGAAGCAGCCGACACGGCCCTGAAGATCGCGCTGGCCTATCACCAGATCAACGGCCAGGGCGCGCGCTCGCGCCTGATCGGCCGCGTCCGCGGTTATCATGGCGTCGGCTTCGGCGGCACGTCCGTCGGCGGCATCGTTGGCAACCGCAAGATCTTCGGCTCGCTGCTGACAGGCGTCGACCATCTGCCGGCGACCTATGACCGCGAGAAGCAGGCCTTCACCAAGGGCGAGCCGGAATATGGCGCACATTTCGCCGATGCGCTCGAGGACCTCGTCAATCTCCACGGCGCCAACACCATCGCCGCCGTCATCGTCGAGCCGATGGCGGGATCGACCGGCGTGCTGGCCGCGCCCAAGGGCTATCTGAAGCGGCTGCGCGAGATCACCCAGAAGCACGGCATCCTCTTGATCTTCGACGAGGTGATTACCGGCTTCGGCCGACTCGGCTTTGCCTTTGCCGCCGAGCGCTATGGCGTGCTGCCGGACATGCTCACCTTCGCCAAGGGCGTCACCAACGGTGCCGCGCCAATGGGCGGCGTGCTGGTGCGCGACACCATCCACGACGCCTTCATGACCGGGCCGGAGCACATGGTCGAACTGACCCATGGCTACACCTATTCGGCGCATCCGCTGGCCTGCGCCGCCGGTCTTGCTACGCTCGACATCTACCGCGACGAGAAGCTGTTCGAGCGTTCCAACAAGCTCGAGCCGAAATTCGCCGACGCCATCATGTCGCTGAAGGGCCTGCCCAACGTGCTCGACATCCGCACCGTCGGCCTGACCGCCGGCATCGACCTTGCGCCATCGGCGGATGGGGTGGGCAAGCGTGGCTTCGCCGGGCTCAACAGCGCCTTCTTCGACCAGGACATCATGCTGCGCTCCGTCGGCGATACGCTGGCGCTGACCCCGCCCTTGATCGTCAGCGAGGATCAGATCGGCGAGATCGTGGACAAGGTCGGAAAGGTCATCCGTGCGGTCGCGTAACAATGACCGAGGGATCGGGCCGGAACTTTCCGGCCTGGTCCCCCGGAACGTGCTGCCGGAACCGGGCTGCGCAGCGTGACGCTTCGGATCGCCGGTGGCCGCTCCCGGTGGCCGCTCACGGCGGAAGCTTTTATCCCCTCGAATCAACAATGATGCTAAGGTCGCCCCGCCTCGGGGGAGCGCATGCGAGATCATGCCTGAAGCATTCCATGTTTTCCCGTATGGGGGCGTTCCGGACGTGAGGGCGATGCGCGCGCGATGATCCGTATTTCCACCATCTTCATCGCCATCTGCATGGTGCTGGTCGCCGCCTCCCTTGGCCTCGTGCTCTACGCCTGGGCCGGCATCAGCGGATATGAATCGGCGTTGGTGGCGCTGACCGCGCTGACCTTCCTCATCCTCTACAACGCCGTCTCGATGCGGCTGCGCGACCGCACCGATGTCGGCGGTCAGATCGCAGATCTCTCCCGCGGCACCGCCGACCTCGCCCGCCAGGTGGCTGAGTTCGGCCGCAGGCTCTCGGCCATCGAGGGCAAGGTCGTGTCGGCCAATTCCGCCGGCGCCGACCGCATGCAAGGCGTGATCGGCGAGATCAACGAGCTCGGCGTGCTGGTCAAGCAGTTGGCCACCACGGTCGCGAGCCATGAAGAAATGCTGGCTGCCGGCCCACCGGCCGCGCCGCCGCCGCCAGGCCGGCCTGAACAGAACGCCGTGCCGGAAACCGCGCGGCCCGTTGCTGCGACTGAGGCTTCGGCAGCGCCGCCCGCTGCCGCCCAATCGGCGTCCGCGCCGTCCCGCAGCCAGACCCAGCTCATCGCCGCAGTGAAGAACGCCATCGAGGAGAACCGCCTCGACATCTATCTGCAGCCGATGGTGACGCTGCCACAGCGCAAGGTGCGCTACTACGAGGCGGTGACGCGGCTGCGCGACGACAAGGACCATGTGCTGGTTGCCGAGGATTTCATCGCCACCGCCGAGAGCGCCGGCCTGATCGGGCGCATCGACCATGCCGTGATGTTGCGCTGTGTGCAGGTGCTGCGCCGGCTCATGGTCCGGAACAAGGAAGTCGGCGTGTTCTGCAATGTGTCGGCGACCACGCTCTCCAATCCGACCCATTTCGCGCAGTGCCTCGACTTCCTCGAAGCCAACCGCGCGCTGGCGACCTCTTTCGTGCTCGAATTCAAGCAGGCCACCATCCGCAAACTGGGCCCGGCGGAGACGGAAAATCTCGCTGCGCTGTCGCAGCGCGGCTACCGTTTCTCGATCGATCACGTGACCGATCTGCGCTTCGAGCCGCGTGAGCTCGCCGACCGAGGCGTCCGCTTCATCAAGGTGCCGGCCTCGCTGCTGCTCGATCCCAAGCAGAGCTCGACCTCGGACATTCATCCATCGGACCTGTCCGATCTGCTTGGCCGCTTCGGCATCGACCTCATCGCCGAGAAGATCGAGGGCGAGCGGGCGGTCGTCGATCTGCTCGATTTCGACGTCCGGTTCGGCCAGGGCTTCCTGTTCGCGCCGCCGCGGCCGTTGCGGCCCGAGGGGGCATCTGCTACCGGCGGGGCAACGCCCACCCAATCCCAGGAAGCTCATGCTCCAGGCACTGCCACCCCGGCCGATACAACAGCGATCAATCCGCCGCCGCGGGCAACGACCGGCAATGCCGCGCTGGCGCGCCGCGCCGTCGGCCCGAACTGAGCGACTCCCACTGCCATGAGCCTGCGCTTTGTCGACAAGTTGCGCGACGTCATTGGCGGCGTCGAGGTGGTGCTCAGCGATATCTGGGGCGTGGTGCACAACGGGCTGGAGTCGTTTCCCGAGGCCTGCGCCGCGCTCCATGCCTATCGCCAGCAGGGCGGCGTCGTCATCCTCATCACCAACGCCCCGCGCCCGGCCGACTCCGTGCAGCGGCAATTACGCAAGCTCGGCGTTGCCGATGAGACCTATGACGCCATCGTCAGCTCCGGCGACCTGACCCGGCATTTCGTCGCGGACCATCCCGGCAAGAAGCTGCACTGGATCGGCCCGGAGCGCGATGGCTCGATCCATCGCGGGCTCGACCCCGTGATGTCGGAGCTCGACGGCGCCGATTACATCATCTGCACCGGGCTGTTCGACGACGAGACCGAGTCCGCCGAAGACTACCGGCCGATGCTGACGAAGGCGCTGGGGCGCAAGGTGCCGCTGATCTGCGCCAACCCCGACATCGTGGTCGAACGCGGCGACCGGCTGATCTATTGCGCCGGCGCGATCGCCGAGCTGTACCGCGAGCTCGGCGGTGAAGTGGTGTTCTACGGCAAGCCGCATCGGCCGATCTATGAGCGCGCCATGGCGCTCGCTGGTGAGCGGCGCGGCCGTCCCCCCGAGCTGAGCCATGTGCTGGCCATCGGCGATTCCGTGCGCACCGACCTTGCCGGCGCCCACGGCTTCGGGATCGACTGCCTGTTCGTCACCCGCGGCATTCACGCCGAGGAATTCGCAGGGATCGACCAGCTCGACCCGGCGTCGGTGAAAGAGCTGTTCGGCCACCCGCCCAAAGCGCTGATCCGCGAATTGCGCTGGTGAGGTGGGCAGGCTGCCTACGCCCCCTCGTCCCGCTCTTGCGGGGTCGAGACGAGCGAGGCTCGCTCTTAGAGGGTTGGGGTGAGGGGCTGCTTCAGCGAATTCGGGACGGTGTGAGTATGCGGTGAGTCCCCCTCACCCGTATCGCATCTGCGATGCGATACGACCTCTCCCCGCAAGCGGGGCGAGGTGAAAAGGCTTACGCCATCGTCATGTCAGGGAAGACTGCCTCGATCTTGGTCTTCAGCGTCGCCGCGTTGAACGGCTTGACGATGTAATTGTTCACGCCGGCCTTCTTGGCCGCGATCACGTTCTCGGTCTTGGATTCCGCCGTGATCATGATGAAGGGCGTGGTCGCAAGATTGGGATCGGCACGCACTTCCTTCAAGAGGTCGTAGCCGGTCATCGGCTCCATGTTCCAGTCGGAAATCACGAGGCCGTATTTCTTGCCGCGCATCTTGTTCAGCGCCGCTGAACCGTCGCTGGCATCATCGATATTCTCGAAGCCAAGCTGCTTCAGAAGATTTCGGATGATGCGGATCATGGTGCTGTAATCGTCCACCACCAGAACCGGCATCGAAAGATCCACCGCCATCTTCTCTTCCCCTAACGCTTTCCGCCACAAACAGACATTTCGGGATCGCTTTGCCCGCAATCCGCCGACAACGCTTAGCACCGAGGCGTTAAACAGGGCGTTAAGCCCCGTCCGCGAGAACGCCCGCAAAATCACCGGTATTGCTGCGCATTTGCGCCCGCTTGACTTGCCCCGCCCGGCCACGCCACGGTCCGGCCCTGTCCCGGCTGAGCCGGGATACCACCAGGAATCGACCAGAAGTCCCCCGGAAATGCCGTCCAAATTCACCGTTATCCGCGACACCACGCCTGCCTCCGCGATCCCCAAGGGGGCGGTGATGGCGATGGGCAATTTCGACGGCGTCCATCTTGGCCATCGCGCCGTGATCGCGGCGGCGCTGCGGATGGGCCGCGCGCATGGCAGGCCGGCTTTTGCCGTGACGTTCGAGCCGCACCCGCGCAGCTTCTTCAGCCCGAACAGTCCGCAATTCCGCCTGACCACCGAGACCAACAAGCTGCGGTTACTCGCCGGAACGGGCCTCGCCGGCGCCGTAGTGATGACCTTCGACAAGACCCGCGCCGGCACTTCGGCACAAGATTTCATTCACCATGACCTCATCGAGCGGCTTGGCATCAGCGGCATTGCGGTGGGCTACGACTTCCATTTCGGCAAGGGCCGGGTCGGCTCACCGAGCCTTCTGGTGGCCGAGGCGCCCAAGCTCGGCATCGAGGTCGACGTGCAGGCCCATGTCGATATCGACGAGCGGCCGGTCTCCTCCACCGCCATCCGCATGGCGCTCGCCGAGGGGCAGATTGCCGATGCCACCGCCATGCTGGGCGGGCCGTGGTTCGTCACCGGCACGGTCATCCACGGCGAGAAGCGCGGCCGCGACCTCGGCTTTCCCACCGCAAATATCCGCCTCGACAAGAATTGCGAGCTGAAGCACGGCATCTATGCCGTGCGGATTGGCCGCGGTGCCCAGCGGTTCGATGCTGTGGCGAGCTTCGGCCGCCGCCCGACCTTCGACAATGGCGCGCCGCTGCTCGAAGTGTTCCTGTTCGACTTCAAGGGCGACCTCTACGGCGCCGAGCTCGACGTCGCCTTCATCTCCTTCATCCGAAGCGAACTGAAGTTCGACAGCGTTGATGCGCTGGTGGCGCGGATGAACGAGGATGCTGCCCGCGCCCGCGCCGACCTCGCCGCAGCGCCGGATGCCTACCCCAAATTGGGATCGATCGGTTGAAGACCGAAAAGCAGAAGATGCTTGCGGGCGAATTGTATCGCCCTGACGATGCCGAAATACAGTCGGACCTTGCGGCCAGCGCAATGTGGCTCGCGCGTTACAACGCTTCGCTCGGCGAGCCCCTCGCTGTCCAGCATGCGCTGCTGTCGGAGCGCCTGGGGCAGGTCGGCAAGGGCGCCGTGATCCGCCCGCCGTTCTTCTGCGATTACGGATTCAACATCCGGCTGGGCGACGGCGTCTTCCTAAACTTCAATTGCGTGATCCTCGATGTCGTCGAGGTGACGATCGGCGACCGCACCCAGATCGGCCCGGCCGTGCAGATCTATGCGGCGGATCATCCGCGCGATGCCACTACGCGCCGCGCCGGGCTCGAATTCGGTCGTCCGGTCCGGATCGGCAGCGACGTCTGGATTGGAGGAGCCGCCATCATCCTGCCCGGCGTCAGCATCGCCGACGGCGCGGTGATCGGCGCCGGCAGCGTCGTCACCCGCGACGTCGGCCCCGGGCAGATCGTCAGCGGAAACCCGGCCCGGGCGCGTCCGCGCTAGGGGCTTTTCAAGGCCTTCCCGCCCTTTGCGGTTTCCGCCCTCCCCTGCTATGGAAGCGCCCATGTTCGCGCGGCGCATCATAGGGATTAGCGGCCCGGCTTCCGCCTGAGCCTTCTGGCTCGGCGCAAGACCGGGAATTTCCTGCTTCAACCACCCGCGATCGATCGCGTCCCAGCGCCGCACTCCGAGCCAAATCAGAGCATTCATGTCCGAAAAGCTGCAAAAGTCCGATTCCGCCGACTATTCCAAAACCCTGTTCCTGCCGCAGACGGAATTCCCGATGCGCGCCGGTCTGCCGCAACGCGAGCCGGAAATCCTCAAATTCTGGTACGACGCAGGCCTCTATGAGCGCTTGCGCAAATCGGCCGAGGGACGTCGGAAATTCGTGCTGCATGACGGGCCGCCCTACGCCAACGGCAACATCCATATCGGCACGGCGCTGAACAAGATCCTCAAGGATCTCGTCACCAAGAGCCAGCAGATGCTGGGCTTCGATTCCAACTACGTGCCGGGCTGGGACTGTCACGGCCTGCCGATCGAATGGAAGGTCGAGGAAGAGAACTACCGCTCCAAGGGCAAGCAGAAGCCTGATTTTCGCGACTCCGCCGCGATGGTGGAATTCCGCCAGGAATGCCGCGCCTATGCGACGCACTGGCTCAATGTGCAGCGCGAGGAATTCAAGCGGCTTGGGGTGATCGGCGACTGGGATCATCCCTACGCCACGATGACTTACCCCGCGGAAGCGCAGATCGCGCGCGAACTGATGAAGTTCGCCGCCAACGGCACGCTCTATCGCGGTTCCAAGCCCGTGATGTGGAGCGTGGTCGAGAAGACCGCGCTGGCCGAAGCCGAAGTCGAGTACGAGGACTATCAGTCC
>DATEJC010000316.1:0-5272 GCA_035278345.1 Bradyrhizobium sp.
GGTGACGTGGCCGATGACCTTGGCGGCGGCGGCGCTGCCGTCGGCCTGCGCGACCTGGACGTGACCGGTCAGCGCATCGACGATCTTGCCGGTGAGATAGGCGCCGTCGGACGAGGCCAGCGGGCGCTTGTCGCCCTTGAAGTAGTCGGACAGCACCAGTTCCTGGCCGTCCTTGCTGATGACAAGGTCGGTTCCGGCGCGCTTGAAGTCGCCGTTGAAGAGAAGATTGGCGTCCTTGACGAGAATGGCGTCAGCCGGCGCCTTGGTGGACACCGTCTCGGCATGCGCCTGCGCCTTCGGGTGCACACCCGTAAAGGACAAGCTGCCATCGAATTTGGAGACAAAGTTCAAGCGGGCACCAGCATAGAGTTAATATTTAGGAATTATTCAGCAAGCTAGTCTTGCATATCATTGGCGGGTGCTACGCGAAACCATCCATTTCTCCTGCCCCTTGGTTACCCGAGGCGGATGTATGGTCAATTTTACTTGGAGTGGTTCGGATATGAATAGTAATCATACTGAGAATCATAGTTTATCCCCCTCCCAACCAACCAGCGGGAGCTGATCTTAGCGTACTCAAAGTAAAACGCCCAAGAGTTTTACTTCACCCGACCCGTTTCGAATCTCTACGGTTCCGACAATGCCCGCGTTCCAAGGCTAAAACTGTGATCCACGTAACAATTCATGCCTTTGTCAGTGAGACTGTCACATTAACCCAAAAGCAACGACGCCCGGGCCCGTGGGTGTTAGTCGGCCGACCGCGCTGCCGGCTCGATAAAATTTTTGGCAATTGACTCAAGGTGATTTCAGCCTGTTTCGCGGTTGTCCCCGCTGATTCGCCGGCCTTAAGCCAATCCAAAGCTCCCCAACCGATCCTCGCCCCGTCAAACGATCCGGTCACGCGCGAAGGCTAACGAGCCCGCCGATGCCCGGACATGGGGCGTCAGATGGGTTTCTTCGGTCAATCGCGCGGCTGGCGCGCGATCGTGCTTGCGTGCGGCCTTGCCTGGTTCGGGCCGGTGTCCGGCCTTGCGGCCGAGACGCTTGCCGTTGCGGTGGCGCCTGAGCCGCCTGTCCGATCGGTCGAGCCGTTCGGCCTGCCCGCCACGACGCTTGCCGCGGGCAGCCTGCGCGACAAATGGCTCGGCCTGCAGCGCCGCCTCGACGACGACATGGTGCAGCTTGCGCTGTGCGATGGCGACCGCGAGGGCTGCGTCGCGCCGGCCGCGCTGCGGCTGCTCGCCATCGTCGATGCGGCCCGCCAGCGCGAGGGCCGCGCCAGGCTCGGCGAGATCAACCGCGCCATCAACCTGGCCGTCCGCTCCATGAGCGACGAGGCGCAATATGGCGAGACCGACATTTGGGCCTCGCCGCTTGCCACCTTCAGCCGCGGCGCGGGCGATTGCGAGGATTATGCCATCGCCAAATTCGCCGCCCTTCGCCTTGCCGGCCTTGCGCCGGGCGACCTGCGCATCCTGATCATGCGCGACGCGGTCCGCGGCGAGGACCATGCCGTGGCCGCAGCGCGGCTGGACGGCCGCTGGCTGACGCTCGACAACCGCCGCATGGCGATGGTCGAGGATGCCGACATCAGGAATTACCAGCCGACCTTCGTGATGGATCGCGACGGCATCAGGCGATATACGCTCACCCCGCTGCTCTCCGGCATCGCAACACCGGCTGCCGAGCCAGCCGCCTTGCCCGCCCCCGCGATGGCTGAGGCTAAAATTGCCGCATCCGCGGCGGATTGACAAATCTCCTCCATCCAATTCCATTTCGACGCCGGCCGTCTCTCGTCGCGGCCACCTTGACGCCCGGGCGGGGGGATTGAGATGCGGTCGATCATACTTGCCTTCGTCATGCTTCCGCTCGGCTGGGCGGCGCCGGCATTTGCGCAAGGCACGCCGCCGGATGCAAAACCGTCGACCGCGGACATGCTGCCGCTGTTCGCCAAAAACAATTGTGCGAGCCTGAAGGACACCGCCGACCAGCTGTTTTGCGGCGATCCCGATCTCAACGCGCTGACACCCAAACTGAGCGCCGCCGCCGAGGCGCGCCTCAGCCGTCTCCTGGACCGCCGGGCGGCGATTGCCGAGAACGTGGAGTGGATCACGAGCCGCAGCTCGAGTTGCGGCGTTTTCGGCCTGCAGCCGGTCCAGCCCGCGGCCTTTCCTTCCGTCAAGGCCTGCCTGCTCAAGGCAACGCAGGATCGGATCGCAATTCTGCTCGACGCGAACTTCGATTGCCTGGCAGCCAACACGACCGCGAGCCTGGTGATCTGCGCCGATCCGGAGCTCGCGATCGCCGACAGGGATCTTACCGCCCAGATGGTCACGCTGATCAGGAAGCTGCGGGAAGACGAAGCCAAGGGCGCGCTTGCCGAACACGCCCGGTGGGTCCGCACCCGCGACCGCATCTGCGAGCTCGACGACAAGGACAATGTGCCGCTGGCCGAACTGGAAACCGCCGAACCTTGCCTGAACGATCTCATCAAGCAGAAGCTGGCGGAGGTTGCCGACGCCAAGGGCGATCCCAAGAAGCTGTTCGGCAAGGACATGCTGTCGCCCTCGCCCGACGCCGACGCGGTCGATCTCTGTGTCGGACGCATCCAGTCGGCAAACAGCTGCGAGAATTTCCTGCGCATCAGCCGCGTGCTCCAGCTCGACGTCGAGGCCTCCGAGCGCGACGCGATCGTAACGGCGGCGGTCGAGATGAAAGTGCTGGCGCCGTTCTCGATCTGCAGTCCGATCGCAGCGAGTTGCACCGGCACGTGCTGGGATCTGCAGACGCGGCAGGCAAAGGCGATGGCAGCGGGTAGCCGGGAAAATATCTCGGTCGGATACCGCCTCACCATCGAAAAGTCGTTCGCATTCCAGAAAGCCAAGGACGGCAGCTGGCGCTGCAGCACCGAGACGTTGCGGCCGGTTGAGTACGGCACCGCACAGCGCGGGCCGTAACGCTTGCAAACCTGCCCGTGATTGCTCGCGCCGATGTTGCAGTGCGTTTGGGAATACCACCCGCGTTTCGTTTGGCGAAATGAAAGCGCGAAGAATTTTCTCTTTTGCGTTTCGCGTCGCGCGTTCGATTGACGCCCTCCTTTCCAGCGGCATACGATCTCGCCAAATCCGTCAGAGATCACCGGAGGGAAACGAATGATGCGTTCGCAGCGTGTTGCTTCCGCTTGCCCGCTTTTCCCCTACACCCCCTTACAATTTAGTCGATCCAAGCGCTTCGCAGGCGTCGTGCTCGGATTCGGCATGGCAGTCTCACTCGGCGGCGCATCCTCGCAGACGCCGGCGAAGGGATCGCCCGAGCACATCAAGGCGGTGACCTCGGCGGTCGACGGCGCCTCGATCCGCGCCAATACGGCGATGTCGAACGACTGGCCGACCATCGGGCTCGACTATGCGGAAACGCGCTTCTCCAAGCTCAGCCAGATCACCGCCGACAACGTCAAGAAGCTCGGCCTGGTGTGGAGCTATCCGCTGGAATCCTCGCGCGGCGTCGAGGCGACGCCGCTGGTCGTCGACGGCATCATGTATGTCACGGCATCATGGAGCGTGGTGCACGCGATCGACGCGCGCACGGGAAAAAGGCTGTGGAGCTATGATCCCAAGGTCGACCGCGAGAAGGGCTACAAGGGCTGCTGCGACGTGGTCAATCGCGGCGTCGCGCTCTGGAAGGGCAAGGTGTTCGTCGGCGTTTATGACGGCCGCCTGGTTGCGCTCGACGCGGTCACCGGCAAAGTGGCGTGGGAAAAGGACACGCTGATCGACAAGGAGCACTCCTACACCATCACCGGCGCGCCGCGCGTGTTCAACGGCAAGGTCATGATCGGCAACGGCGGCGCCGAATTTGGCGCGCGCGGCTATGTCACCGCCTATGACGCCGAGACCGGCAACCAGGCCTGGCGCTGGTTTACCGTGCCGGGCGATCCGTCGAAGCCGTTCGAGGACGATTCGATGGCGGCGGCGGCGAAAACCTGGGATCCCTCCGGCAAATACTGGATCAACGGCGGCGGCGGCACGGCCTGGGATACGATCACCTTCGATCCCGACCTCAACATGGTCTATATCGGCACCGGCAATGGCGCGCCCTGGGCCCGCAATACGCGCAGCCCTGCCGGCGGCGACAATCTCTATCTCGCCTCGCTGGTCGCGCTGAATGCCGATACCGGCAAGTACATCTGGCACTACCAGGAAACGCCCGGCGAAAACTGGGATTACACGTCAGCCCAGCCGATGATCCTCGCCGACCTCAACATCGACGGCGCGCCGCGCAAGGTGATCCTGCACGCGCCGAAGAACGGCTTCTTCTTCGTCATAGACCGCACCAACGGCAAATTCATCTCGGCGAAGAACTTCGTCGATGTGAACTGGGCGACCGGCTATGACGAGAACGGACGACCGATCGAAGTGCCCGAGGCGCGCGGCGACAAACCGTTTGACAGCATCCCGGGTCCTTACGGCGCCCACAACTGGCATCCGATGTCGTTCAACCCGCAGACGGGCCTCGTCTATCTGCCGGCGCAGAACGTTCCGGTCCGGCTGGTTGAAGACAAAACCTGGAAGCACAACGAGAACGCCCCCGGGCGGCCGCATGCCGGGCTTGGCTGGAACATCGGCTTCAACTTCGATGCCGATCCGCCAAAGAACACGCCGTTCGGGCGCCTGATCGCATGGGATCCGGTCAAGCAGAAGGAAGTCTGGCGCGCCGAATATGTCGCGCCGTGGAACGGCGGCACGCTGACGACCGCCGGCAACCTCGTCTTCCAGGGTTCGGCGGACGGACGCTTCATTGCCTACAACGCGACGACCGGCGAGATGCTGTGGGAGAAGCCGGTCGGCAGCGGCGCGGTCGCCGCGGCCTCCACCTACATGATCGACGGCAAGCAATATGTCTCGATCGCGGTCGGCTGGGGCGGCGTGTTCGGCATCATGAACCGCGCGACGGAAACGCAAAGCCCGGGCACGGTCTATACCTTTGCGATCGACGGCAACGCACCGCCGCCTGCCTTCGTGAAGTATCAGACCGAAGGCCTGCTCGCGGGCGTAGCCTATGATCCCAAGCAAGTCGGCGAGGGCACGTTGCTGTACCTTTCCAACTGCGTGCTCTGTCATGGCGTGCCCGGCGTCGACAAGGGCGGCAATGTGCGCAATCTCGGCTACGTCTCAAAGGAGACCATCGCCAATCTGAAGGACTTCGTGTTCAAGGGACCGTTCCGCGACCAGGGCATGCCTGATTTCACCGGCAAGCTCAAGGAAGAGGACAT
>DATEJC010000317.1:0-17433 GCA_035278345.1 Bradyrhizobium sp.
CCGTAACCCCTCACCCGGCGCTACGCGCCGACCTCTCCCGATGGGAGAGGTGAATTCCCGATGCCGCACCAACTCAACCTAATCTCATCACGCTTTGGCGGCAGCGGAACTGTCGGGCCGGCGCCTGCGCGGTGGTCAGGGACTACATCTTTACTTGACGTCGAAGGTGTCGGCGATCGCATCCTGCAAATCGTCGACCGCGCGGAAGAAACTGTCGGCCGGCGTCGTTTCGGGATCGATCAGGCGGTGCAGGCGGAAGCCGTCCTCCAGGGCGAGGAAGATGGCCGACAGCCATCCCGGGTTCTCGAAGTTCTTGCCGCCGTGCTTCGACGTGATGGCGATGATCTCGGTGAGCATTTGCCGGCGCGCGCGCAGGCGTTTTGCCAGCTCCGGCCGCCGCTTCTCCGCGCGCGCCACGAACAGGATCATTTCCATGTGCAGCAGGGGAGAGCGACCGAGCGGATCCTGCGTGCGATCCATGCTCCGGAATGCTTCGATGTAGTCGCGCAGATCCTGGTGCTTGACCAGAAGGTCGAGGTTGCGCCGAACCGTCTGCTCGACGTGATCCTCCAGCATGGCGACGATCAGCTCGTCCTTGCTGGCGAAATTCGAATAGAACGCCCCGCGGGTGAAACCGGCCGCCGCCGTGATCGTTTCGATGCTGGCGGCGTTGATGCCCTGTTCCTCGAAGACGCGCGCGGCCGCCTCGAACAGTTTGTCGCGGGTATCGTCCCGGGTCGGCCTGGTGCGGACTCTTGACATCGGTGCATTTTAGGACAGAATGCAACTCGATACAACAATGTATCGAGTTGCAGAACAATAATCCGAACGCGAGGACTCTGGGAGGTCTCCATGAACGAGCACGTTCAGCCTGCGACCAGCGCACCGCTTTTCAATCCGCTCGCGCCGGAGTTCATCCGCAACCCCTATCCTTATTACGAGAAGCTGCGCGCCACCGACCCGATGCACCTGTCGCCGTTCGGCATGTATGTCGCGAGCCGCCATGCGGAAGTGAGCCTCGTGATGCGCGACAAGCGTTTCGGCAAGGACTATGTCGATCGCACCGTCCGCCGCTACGGCCCCAAGATCATGGACGAGCCGGTGTTTCGCAGCATGAGCCACTGGATGCTGCAGGCCGACCCGCCGGATCATACCCGCCTGCGCGGCCTGGTCGTGAAGGCGTTTACTGCCCGCCGCGTCGAAGACATGCGCCCGCGCATCCAGCAGATCGTCGACGAGAATCTCGACCGTATCATTCCGCAAGGGAAGATGGACCTGATCGAGGATTTCGCGTTCCGTCTGCCGGTCACGATCATTTGCGACATGCTCGGCATTCCCGAGGAGCATCGCGAAGCCTTCTATAACTCGTCGCGCGAAGGCGGCCGTCTGCTCGATCCGGTGCCGCTGTCGGCGGAGGAGATCAGGAAGGGCAACGAAGGCTACGCCCTGTCGGCGATGTACTTCCACCAGCTGTTCGAGCTTCGCCGCAAGAATCCCGGCGACGACCTGACCACCCAGTTGTTGCAGGCCGAAGAAGACGGCAGCAAGCTCTCCCACGAGGAGCTTGTCGCCAACATCGTCCTGCTGTTCGGCGCCGGCCACGAGACGACCGTCAACCTGATCGGCAACGGCCTCTTGGCCCTGTTCCGCAATCCGGACCAGCTGGCGCTGCTCAAGGCGAAGCCCGAGCTGATCACCAACGCGATCGAGGAGTTCCTGCGCTACGACTCCTCGGTGCAGCTGACCGGCCGCGTCGCACTGGAGGACATCGAGGATCTCGGCGGCAAGCGCATCCCCAAGGGGGACACCGTGCTTTGCCTGCTCGGCTCGGCCAACCACGATCCCGCCGTCTATCCCGATCATCCGGAGCGGCTGGATATCACCAGACCCAATGTGAAGCCGCTGTCCTTCGGCGGCGGCATCCATTTCTGCCTCGGCGCCCAGCTCGCCCGGATCGAGGCCGAAATCGCGATCTCGACCCTGCTGCGCCGGATTCCCAACCTGCGGCTGGATGACGCGGAGAACCCGGCGTGGCGGCCCACCTTCGTGCTGCGCGGGCTGCTGCGGCTGCCGGCCAGCTGGTAGGACGCCCCATAGCGCTTTCGAGCGAAGTGGGACCCGGTTCGCGCGCGCCCAAACGAACTACGGCCTCCCTGTGATGCCGCTGTGACTTCGCCATACTTGCCCCTATATTCCCCGGTGTCCCGGCGCCGGCTTCCTTGGGTGCGGCCGCGGCCGGCGGCGTCCCGAGAGGAGAGACCGTGCAGACGACGCTGCTCGGATTGGCGATCGCCTTCATTATCGCGTTGATAGCGGCGCTCGTCGGGCCGTATTTCATCGACTGGAACCAGTTTCGCCCGCAATTCGAGGCGGAGGCGACGCGGATCGTCGGCGCGCCGGTGCGCGTCGCCGGCAAGCTGGACGCGCGGCTGCTGCCGGCGCCCTCGCTGCAGCTGCGCTCGGTGACGGTCGGCGGCGCCAACGATCTCGGCAAGGTGCGGGCGGAAAAGCTCGATGTCGAGTTCAGCCTGGGTTCGCTGATGCGCGGCGAGTGGCGCGCCACCGAGCTCACCGTCAACGGCATGGCGCTCGATCTCGGCCTCGACGCGCGCGGCCGGATCGACTGGCCGGCCTCGACCGGCACCTTCAATTTCGGCCAGCTCGCGATCGACCGGCTCAATCTCACCGGCCGCGTCGCGCTGCATGATGCGTCGAGCCGCGGCACGCTGGAGCTGAGCGACATCGCGTTTTCCGGCGATGTGCGCTCGCTTGCCGGCTCGATCCGCGGCGACGGCAATTTCCTGCTGGCTGGCATCCGCTATCCGTTCCGGGTGTCGTCCGGGCAGACCCAGGACGGCAATGGCACGCGCGTGCATCTCAATGTCGATGCCGGCCAGCGTGCGCTCGCCATCGATCTCGACGGCGTGCTGGCCTTCGAGCAACGCGCGCCGCGCTTCGATGGCTCGGTGATCGTGGCGCGGCCGGCGGTGAAGGCCGATCCGTCGGCCCTCCCATGGCGGATCGCCGCCAAGATCAAGGCCGACTACACGGCCGCGCGCCTCGACCAACTGGATGTGAGCTACGGTCCCGAGGAGCGCGCGTTGCGCTTCGCCGGCACGGGCGACGCAAGCTTCGGGGCTTCTCCATTGCTGCGGGCGACGCTGACGGCAAGACAGCTCGACGTCGATCGCTTCGTGGCAAAGGACAATGCGGCCGAGCCGGTGCGGGCGCTGCCGGCGATGCTCGCGCTGCTGTCGGGAATTCCGTCGGCGCCGTTGCCGGTGCAGGTCGAATTCTCCACGGACCAGATCATGCTCGGCGGGCGTCCCGTGCAGGATGTCGCGACGGAGTTGCGGGCCGACGGCGCGGCCTGGAGCGTGCGCAAGCTGGAGTTCCGCGCGCCGGGCTCGACGCGGGTCTCCCTGAACGGGGCGAGCACGCAGAGTTCCGATACGTTCAAGGCCGCGCTCAGCGTCGATTCCAGCGATCCCGATGCGCTGGTCACTTGGCTGCAGGGTCGCAGCGATCCCGCGCTGCGCAGCCAGAAGGCGCTGCGGCTGCGCGGCGACGTCGACGTCGCGCCGCACCGCATGGCGATGTCAGCCATGAAGGCCGAATTCGACGGCGGCGCGGTGGATGGCCGGGTCACGATCTCGCAGCCACGGCCCGATGGCGGCATGCGGATCGAGTCGGATTTGAAATCCGAACGTCTCGATCTCGATGCCGCGGCCGCGTTGCTGCGCTCGCTGGTCGGTCCGCAAGGCGAATGGCCGGAGGAGACGCAATTGTCGCTCGATGTCTCCAGCGCCATCGCCGCCGGGCAGGAGCTGCGGCCGCTGCAGGCGAAGCTCGCCTATGGACCGAAGTCATTGGTGCTGGAGCGGCTCAAGATCGGGCAGCCCGACAGCGTCACACTGGAGGGCTTTGGAAGCTTCGATCGTTCCAACGTCACCGGCAAGCTGGCCCTGAATTCGAGCGCGGCGTCGTTCGGCCAACTGACCGCGCTGATCGCTCCGTTCGCGCCGTCGCTTGCCGCGCGGCTGAACGCGATGGGCGCAAGCCCAGGTCCCGCGCGTGCCAAGCTCGCGCTGGGGCTGGAGAAGGGCGATGCCGATCGCGCCAGCGCGCGCATCACGCTCGATCTCGATGCGCCGCAACTGAAGGGCATCACGACGATCGCGGCGAGGCCGCCGATATCGGCCATCAACGGCATCGATCTCGAAACGCTGCGTCGCTCCGAACTATCGGTCGAAACGAAACTGTCGGCGCAGCAAGGCAATGCGCTGCTGAAGCTGATTGGTCTCGATCGCACGATTGCCGCGGGTGAGGGACCGGCGCGCATCGAAGGTTCCGCGAGCGGCGCATGGGGCACGCCGCTGCAGGTGAAGGCAAAGCTGGCCGGCGCCGGGCTCGAGGCGGAAGCGCAAGGCTCTGTCGAGCCGTTCGCCGCAGAAATGAAGGCGAACGTCAATTTGCGGATCGGCAGCGCCAATCTCGCGCCGCTGCTCGATCTCAAGCCGACCGATGCGCTGGCGCAGAACATCGGCCTCTCCTCGCGGCTGACGGTAACGGGGAGTAAATGGACGTTTGACGACCTCGACAGCATGGTTGCCGGCTCCCGGCTGCGCGGGCGGGTGGCGCTCACGCTCGAGGAGGAAAAGTCTGTAGACGGCGAGGTGGGGCTCGACGCGCTGGCGCTGGCACCGGCGTTCGGGCTTGCCATCGGCGCCGCCGGCCATGACACGGCCGAGCCGCTTGGCGCGGGCCTCGTGAAGGGTTGGCGCGGCCGTATCGCGTTTCAGGCACTGCGCGGCGCGCTGCCGGGCGGGATCGACCTGCAGCCGCTGAGCGGCACGGTCAAGGCCGACGGCCAGTCGCTGGTGTTCGAGGATATCAAGGGCAAGATCGGCGGCGGCGAGGTGACGTCGACGCTCGATGCGAGGCCCGGCGCCAACGGCATCTCGGTGAATGCGCGTGTGGCCGTAAATAATGTCGACGGCAGCGCCTTGCGCTATCGCGGGCTCGCCATGCCCGCGGGCCGCACCTCGCTGCAGATGACGCTGGAAAGCCAGGGCCGCAGTGCTGCGGCGCTGATCGGCGCGCTTTCCGGCAGCGGCACCGTCACGCTGGAGTCGGCGAAATTCGCCGGGCTCGACCCGCGCGCCTTCGAGATCGCGGTGCGCGCCAGCGACAACGGCCAGGCGCGCGACGATGCGCGGCTGAAGCAGATCGTCGAGCCGGCGCTGGCGGCCGGCGCGCTGTCGGTCGGATCAGTGCAGGTGCCTTTCACCATCCGCGACGGCCGCATGCGGGTCGCTGCCACCACCATCGATGCGCAGGGCGTGCGCGCGGTGATCTCCGGCGGCTACGACATCCCGGCCGACCAGGCCGATATCCGTGCGGCGCTGGCACTGACGCTGGCGACGCCGACCAGCGGCCGTCCGGAGATCCAGTTGTTCGCGGTGGGCACGCCCGATGCGATGACGCGCACAGTCGACGTTGCGGCGCTATCGTCCTGGCTCGCGGTGCGCGCCATCGATCATGAGACGCGAAGGCTCGATGCGATCGAGCGCGGCGAGCCGCCGCCTCCGCCGCCGACGCCGATCTCGATTCCGCAGGCCCCGGATGCCGCGCAGGATCTCGGCGCGCCGGTTGAGCCGCTGTCCCATGTGCCGTTGCCCGGCCGCGATCCGCGCCGCGCGCCGAAACATCCGAAGGCAGCAGCGCCGCCGCGTCCGGCGACACCGCCGCCGACTGCGGCTGCGCCCGCGCCGCCTGCGGCTCAACCGCAGGCCGCGCCGTTGCCGCCGCCGATCGAGGTCAGGCCCGCGCCGGGTGCCGTGGCAAAGCCCAGGCCAAAGCCGCCGCTGGCGCTGACGCCGCAAGTTGCCAATCCGCCGCCGCGTCCGGGCGCGCAGAACTAGGGCGTGGACTTGATCCGAGATCGTCCGTTTCCATGGATAGAGCAGACATGTCCTTACGGGCGGAGAACGTCTGCAAATGGACCCGAACCCGACCTAGAAGGCGCTACCCCAGACAGGCGGTCTCGATTAGGATCATTGCGACGTGTGTAGCACGGTGGCCACCATGGATGTCCGGGGTTGGCTGCGAACGCTTGGCCTCGAAGAGTATGAGGCGGCATTCCGCGAGAATAGGATCGACGACACGGTCCTGCCGAGGTTGACGGCGGAGGACTTGAAGGACCTTGGCGTCGCATTTGTCGGGGATCGCCGTAGGCTGCTGGATGCTATCGCCGCTTTAAACGCTGAAGCAGGTGTACCAGCGCCGGCGCTGTCCGATGCTCCTCCAGCAATCGACAAAGGTTCCAAGGACACCGCCGAGCGCCGTCAGGTCACAGTGATGTTCTCAGACCTTGTCGGCTCGACGGCGTTGTCTGCTCGTCTCGACCCAGAAGACTTGCGCGAGGTCATTTCGGCCTATCAAAGGTGCGTCGCCGAGACCGTGCGCCCCTTCGGAGGCTTCGTCGCCAGATATTTGGGCGATGGCGCACTGATCTACTTCGGCTATCCGGCAGCGCATGAGGATGACGCCGAGGATGCCGTTCGGTCCGGCCTCGCGCTGATTGATGCGGTCGGCGCGCTCCCGGCTCCTGAGCCCCTACAAGTACGGATAGGGGCGGCCACGGGGACGGTGGTGGTCGGGGATCTTGTTGGAGCCGGCGAACAGGAGCACGATATTGTCGGCGAGACGCCGAACCTCGCCGCACGCCTGCAAGCCATCGCCGAGCCGAACACGGTAGTCATAGCGGAGGCCACGCGCAGGCTGCTTGGCAGCCTCTTCGAGTTGCAGGACCTCGGGCCAAAGGAACTCAAGGGGATCGCCGGGCCGGTACGGGCTTTTGCAGTACTGCGGGCAAGTTCCGTCGAAAGCCGTTTCGAGGCTATGCATCCCGGCGACCTGACTGCGCTCATCGGGCGGGAAGAAGAGCTCGAATTGCTGCTACGTCGCTGGGCGAGGGCCAAGGCCGGTGAGGGTCAGGTATTGCTGTTATCCGGTGAGGCAGGCATCGGCAAATCCAGGCTTTCCGCCGCACTAATGGAACGCCTCGCGGCCGAACCGTACACGCGGCTGCGATACTTCGGCTCGCCGCACCACACGGACAGCGCCCTACATCCATTCATCGCGCAGTTTGAGCGCGCCGCCGGGTTCAAGCGCGACGACGATCCGCCGACGCGGCTCGACAAGCTCGATGCTCTTCTCTCGCGGACAGCGACGGCGGCGGAAGATCGGCGACTGATCGCCGACTTACTGATGCTGCGGGACGCCAAGCGGCTTCCCGCACTCGATCTCAGCCCGCAGCAGCGCAAGCAGAGGACCTTGGAGGCGCTCCTCCGCCAGCTCGAGCGCCTGGCAGGCCGCCAACCTGTGCTGACGACCTTCGAGGACACGCATTGGATCGATCCGACGAGCCTCGAGCTGATGGATCGGACGATTGAGCGCATCCGACGATGGCCAGTGTTGCTTCTTATGACTTTCCGCCCCGAGTTTCATCCGCCGTGGATCGGGCAGGCGCACGTCACGATGATGACGCTGAACCGCCTCAATCTACGCGAAGGGGTGGCGATGGTTGAACGGATCGCCGGCAGTAGCGGTTTGCCCATGGAGGTCATCAACGAGATCGTTGAGCGCACGGACGGCGTGCCGCTGTTTGTCGAAGAGCTCACGAAGGCCGTCCTCGAAGCCGGTCCCAATGACAGCAATACTATTGGCGCGCTCGCGTCAATCCCGATGCCAGCGTTGGCGGTTCCGGCCACGCTGCACGCCTCGCTGATGGCGCGTCTGGATCGTCTCGGCCCTACCACCAAAGAGGTCGTGCAGGTCGGAGCGGCGGTCGGGCGGGAGTTCTCTTACGAGTTGCTGGCGGCGGTGGCGCGGCGAACGGACGCGGAGCTACGAACCGCTCTTGAGCAACTTGTCGAGGCCGGTCTCGCGTTCTGTCGGGGTCTGCCGCCGCAGGCCAGCTATTTGTTCAAGCACGCGCTGGTGCAGGATGCCGCTTACGGAACCTTGCTCCGCACGCGGCGGCAGGAGTTGCACGGCCGTATCGCGACGGTTCTCGAAGAGCGCTTTCCCGAAATTGTCGATCAGCAGCCCGAACTTCTGGCGCATCATTGCGCCCAGGCCGGCTGGGTCGAGAAAGCGATCGCCTATTGGGGACGCGCAGGACGGCAGTCGCTCGCGCGCTCGGCGATGATCGAGTCGGCCGCGCAAGTCCGCAAGGGGCTGGACCTGTTGGCGCACCTGCCAGAAGATCCGGGCCGTTGGCGGCAAGAACTCGAATTGCAGAGGGTCCTTGGCGCGGCTCTGATCGCCTCCAAGGGGAATGCGGCGCCGGAAACCCTGCAAGCCTACGCCCGCGCCCGCGAGCTTTGCGAACGGCTCGGAGATACGGCGGGTCTCATTCCAGTGCTCGGCGCGTTGAGCACCTATCATCAAGTAGCTGGCGAGTACGCTGCGATGCGTCGGATTTCCGAGGATCTGCTGCGCATCGGTGAGCAGGAAGGCCACACGGCCGGTTCGCTGGTCGGCAGCCGCTCAATGGGGCTCTGCCTCTATCATCTCGGCGAGTTCGTCGCGGCTCGGTCGTGCTTGAAGCGCGTACTCGATCTCTATACGCCCGAAGTGCATGACGCTCTTGTAGCCGTGACATCGTTCGACGTGCGCACCGCGGCGCTGTCGTATCAGTCGATGATCCTTGGTATTCAAGGCCAGCCCGAGCAAGCGGCCGTCTCCAGCCGGCAGGCATTGACTGTCAGCAAAAATCTAAGGAACCCGCATAACCTGGCATTTTCGCTCAATTATGCCGTGCTTTCCGGGCTGCTCAGACGTATCGAGCCTGCAACGGAAGAACTGCTCGACGAGCTACGGTCGCTCGCCATTGAGCATCGATTTCCGGTTTGGTTGGCAACCGCCAACATCATGCGCGGCTACCTGCTAGCCGGCCGTGATGAGACGGAGGCGGGCCTCGCGCTCGCCCGAAAAGGGTGGGCCGATTGGAAGGCAACACGATCAAAGTATCACGAAACGTACTATGTCGGTCTGCTTGCGCAGACGTGCGAATGCGCCAACCAGACCGACGAGGCGCTGGATCTCATCGGTACGGCGCTCGCGACAGCCGACAGAATGGGCGAACGATGGTTCGAGGCGGAGTTGCACCGATTGCAAGGGGAGTGGATTGCAGCCCATCGCCGACAAGAGCGACAACGATGCGAAGCTTGCTTTCATCGCGCTATCGATGTCGCCCGCAGCCAAGACGCAAAGATGTTCGAGCTCCGCGCCTCCACCAGCCTCGCCCGCCTCTGGCGCGACCAAGGAATGCGCACCGAAGCGCGCGACCTGCTTGCGCCGATCTATGGCTGGTTCACTGAGGGTTTCGACACGCGCGATCTAAAGGAGGCGAAGACGCTGCTCGACGAACTCATGTGACGAGACCCCACCGAATACGTCGATCGTATTCTCAGGAGTGAACAGTCCGCGGACCTGCCCGCACAGGCACCGACCCGGTGCGAGCTGGTCTGACAAGCACAGCACAGAAATTGCTCACTTCGCGTATTTGCCCGTAAGCTGCGGGGTGATGTCCGGGTAGGCGCCGGGGGTCTTCTCCTTGGCCTCTTCGTGTATCTGGAGGCGGGTCTTGCGCGCCCAGCTGCGCTTCAGATCGTCTCTCACGCCGAACCTCAACCGGCCGAGCCCTTCGGTTTCCAGTTCGATCGTGTCTCCGTCCATGAACGGGTTGAGACCCCGGTGATTGGTGCCGGTGGCGACGATGTCGCCGGGGAGCAGCGTATGGATGCTCGACAGCCAGGCGATGCACTTGACGATCTTGTGGCCCATATCGTCGGTATTGAAATTCTGCATCAGCACGCCGTTGTTCCATTGCCTGATTTGCAGCTTCTGCGGGTCCTTGATCTCGTCGGCAGTGACGAGATAGGGGCCGATCGGCGCAAATGTATCGCGGCTCTTCATCTGGAAGAACACGTTCCCCGGCGGCGGCAAGCCCCGCGCCGAACCGTCGATGAAATTCATGTAGCCGAAGACGTAGCTCATCGCATCGGCTTCGCTGACATGGCTGCACCTCCCGCCGATGACGACCGCCATCTCGGCTTCGCCTTCGAAGATCGTGGCCGGCACGTCGGGCAGCACCATCGTATCGCCGTGTCCGATGATCGCGCTCGGCGATTTGTGGAAGGCGTTGATTGGCGCCGGCGCGCTGCGCTCGCCGTCTTCCATGTAGTTGACCGCCATGCAGTCGATCGTGCGCGGGCCCGGCACCGGCGGACGGATCCGGACATCAGACACCGGCACCCCCGCGCCTCGCACGACCGCGGCCTCCAGCCGCGGCTTGTAGCTGCCCCAGTGTTCGATGAGCCCGTTCATGAGATCGCCCGGGCCGGTATGCGGGATGTCTTTGACCTCGGCACTGACATCGACCACAGCGTCGCCCTTCAGCACGCCGAGCTTGAAATCATCGAAATAAAGTAACTTCATCGTGTGTCCCTCATACCCATGCCGAGCTTGCAGCCACCTTGTTGAGAATCGCCGCGGCCGAGCGCCGCGCCAACCCGGGGGATGAGCTTATATCGCTTTTTTACGCGCGCGGACGACATGGAGGATCTCTTGGCGGTCTCCGGCTTGCTGGCAAAGTGACAATTCAGGGAGCCTAGCACTCCAGTCCGCTTCCGCTTTTGGATTCAAAGCAGACAAAGGAGGGCGCCGAACTAGGTGATGGCAGCAAACAAATCCCATTTGCCCGGCAGCCCCTTCAGTTCGTGCGATCCTCTGTCGCTGAAGCGCAATCCTGCTCCAGCGACCAAATCGGTGACAACGCGGGACACCAGCACCTCGTCTGGCGCGGATTGTGCCATGACGCGAGCCGCTGCGTGAACCGCGATACCGCCGATATCGTCGCCTCGCAGCTCGATCTCGCCGGTATGAAGTCCGGCGCGCACCGGCAAGCCGATTTGACGGGCCGCGCTGCTAAAGGACAGCGCGCAGCGGATAGCACGCCCCGGGCCATCGAAGGTGGCGAGCACACCATCGCCAGTAGATTTCACCAGCACCCCGCGATGCCGCGCGATGGTCTGACGCGCAAGATTATCGTGCTCGTCGAGGCGACTCGTCCATTGCTGGTCGCCCAGTTCGGCGGCCTGACGCGTGGAGTCGACGATGTCGGTGAACATCACGGTCGCAAGGATCCGCTCCAGCTCTACGCTTCCGGCGTCCCGGTGACCGGTCAGGAACTCCTCGATATCGCCGACGAGCATCTCGGTATTGCCCGTCCAGAAGCCGTGGTCGCCTTCGGGATATTCAACATAGCGTGCGCGTGGGATTTGCGCAGCCAACTGACGACCTAGCTCGACGGGAACGACAAGGTCCGGGACACGATGCAACACCAGCGTCGGCACCTGGATGGTTGGCAGCACTGAGGTGACGTCGATCTGCGCGTTCAGCTCCAGAATGGTTCTGATTCCGCCCGGTGTGCTGCATAACCGCTCCATTCTTGCCAACACCGCCGCCGCGCCCGGTTCATTCGCGAAGCTCGGAAGCACGGCCTTGAGAACGTCGCCATTTCCCCATTTCTTGACGCGATAGGCGAGCGCTTTCTCTTTTTGCTCAGGCGTTAGCCCTTTGGGCCACAGATCGGCACTACGGGAAAAGCCGCCGAACAATATCAGGTGCGACACACGCTCGGGATAAGTCGCCGCGAAAAGCGCGCTCATGCAGGCGCCTTCCGAAAAAGACAGGATGGCGGTACGGCGCGATCCGACCTCGTCCATCACGGCACGGACATCATCCATCCGTTGTTCCAGAGACGGCGCACCCGACATCCTGTCGGAAATACCTTGCCCACGCTTATCAAATGTAATCACCCGGGCGAATCTCGCCAAACGCCGCAACGTTGCCGTATATCCCGGCAGTTCGTGGAACATCTCGATATTGGATGACAGTCCCGGGACGAGGACGATGTCGATGGGGCCATCGCCCATCACCTGATAGGCAATGTTTACGTCTTCACTTTGCGCGTAGCGAGTCTCGGGCAGCGTCTCATCGTTCATTTCCGGCTCCTTGAAGCCCATTGTGGCCGGCGCTGCCTAAAGGATCAATAATGCTTCCGGCGTGTAGTGGTCATGTTCAGGCGCGGATCCAAGCCAATACTAGCAATCCAGGTCGAGACCAGCCGAGCGTATTGTCGCGTGCTGAGAGAGCGCTGGGGACCCCGTCGGCCAGCGAAGACGTAGTCTCCCGGTTTCTTACCAGTGGCTCGCAAGTAATCATCGACTGCTTGTCTCGTTGCCTCCGACAACTCGAACTTCACCGGGCGACCAGTTTTCCTCTGCCTCACCGTGGCCCGGTCAACCGAATAGCCGCCGGGCGCAACATCGTCGACCTTAAGGGCCACCACGTCACAGCCGCGTAGCTTGCTGTCGATGGCAAGATTGAAGAGGGCCAGATCACGGGTATGGTCCTCGACCTGAAGCTTAGTACGGATAGGCCAGACGTGCTTGGGTCGGAGCGGGGGTTTTGCCCCGACCATTTTCCCTTTGTTCCAGGGCACGCGATTGTAGACGGGTAAAATGCTTGTCCTTTCGCCGGTCATTGCGGCCTCCCTCGACTAGTGAGGCGGCCGATTTTCGGAGTGACAAGCTTCTGAAATGACGTCTGCTTTTTGACGATTGGAGACGTAGTTGGGTCAACCTTGATTCATGGGGTGACTGCTGCTGACCCAACTGAGACATCGAGGTCCGGAGTAATACTTTCAGCTCGGACACGGCATTAGCGGGTCTTGCCGCGCATCGCATCCCACGACGGACAGGTGCCAGCCGTGCGTTCGTAATTGCATCACTTGGACGGACGCGCGACGCCGCGGAGCGCGAGCGGCTTATCGACGCATGCTAGAACAAGGACGGCGTCTACCGAGACACCATGAATGCTGGTAAGACAGAAGTGTTGCAGCTTATCGCAGGCTTGGTGCGCGGATCGACGCCAGCGGCATGGATCATCACCACGACAAACTGTATTACCTCTGGAAAATGTTCGACGGCAAAGGCCAGTTGATCCTTGAGGGCTTCTATTATGGTGAGCTGGATTAGGAACGCCGCCTTCTTTGCATCATCGGGTTCTTGGCTCACCTCCGCCGCTTGTTTCTGCCACAAGGTAAATTCCAAATCCCGTACGGCCAGGTCGGCTCAAGCCGTTGCGAAAGAGACCCCTTCCGGACCTCGCGCAGCTGGCATCGACCTGCGACCAGCGCGGACGCGGGCGCAATTTGGATACCAGGGAGGAAAGCATGAGCGTTATATTGCGACCGGGCGCGCCGACAGATGCGGCTATATGCGGGCCGATTTGCTTCGAGGCATTCAAGGCGATCAACGACACGCACCAGTTTCCCCCTGATTTTCCCTCGCCTGAGATAGCCACCGGCCTCCTCAGCATGTTGCTGTCGCACCCCGGCTTTTATTCCGTGGTGGCCGAGGCCGACGGCAAAATCGTCGGCAGCAATTTTCTCGACGAACGCGGTCCGGTTTCGGGCGTCGGGCCGATCACCGTCGATCCGGCAATTCAAAACAAGACGATCGGCCGCCGCCTGATGATTGCCGTGCTCGACCGCGCCGCCGAACGGCGCGCAGCGGGGATAAGGCTCTTGCAATCGGCCTTTCACAACCGATCGCTCTGCCTTTACGCGAAACTCGGCTTTGACAGCCGCGAGACGATATCGAAAGTTGATGGCGCGGCGATCAAACTTAATATCCCAGGCTACGAGGTGCGGCCGGCGCAGTCCTCCGATATGGCGGCTTGTAATGATCTCTGTCGGCGAGTGCACGGTCATGACCGTGGCGGCGAGCTTCAGGACGGCATCAAGGGTGGAACGGCGCGGGTGGTCGAGCATCTCGGAGCAATCACAGCTTACGCGAGCGACGTCGCGTTCTTTGGGCACGCGGTTGCCGAAAACAACCAAGGCTTGAAAGCCTTGATCGGCGCGGCGTCGGGTTTTCCCGGTGGTGGCATCCTGGTGCCGACCCGAAACAGCGAACTGTTACGGTGGTGCTTGCTACATGACCTGCGTCTTGTACATCAGATGACCTTGATGACGATCGGCCTCTACAACGAGCCGGGCGGGGCTTATTTGCCGTCTGTGTTGTATTGAGCCGACAATTCAGGCGCGTTCCTAAGGTTGTCTCCAATTGGCCCCAAAGCGGGAAACACAGAGCGTCGGTTTTGGTCCATTTCTGACCCCAAGGCAGACATCTGCAACATCAGTCGCAAATGGCAGGAACTGACTGAGCGAGGTGCGGAGCACCACACGATCCCGATTTGCATCATCGCCATCGGCACTGACCGTGAAGCAGCTGGGGTAGAAATGCGGAAGCGGTCACGCTCGCGTGACGCTACCAAGATCATGCGGGTAAAATCCCGCCCAGGCCCAATTAGCATTGACAGCAAAGCCCCCCGCGCGAAGGCGATCGCTCTGAAGTCAGCATAAAATTGCCTATTCGCCCGGCGCAACGCGCAGGAAACTACCTTCTACTGCAACCAAAGTGTTTGCGGAGCGTTCTGAGGTGCGGCCCGAGACTAACTTGGAGCAATGTGCCCGCCGGTACGATGGGCTATCGTGAGCCTGAAAGCGCCGTCACTCAACCTTGTTCGGCCGATGCCATGCTGTCAACGCGAGGAATAGTTGCGTGGATTACGTGCCTGGTAATCACGGCCTGGGTTCTCGCCGCCGTTCATCCCGTCAATTCCGACTTGACGGCAGATGTAGGGCCCGCCGCGAGCTCCGCAGAGAGTGCTGTACAGCCTGCCGCAGAGCGCGCACCTGATGCACCGACCGCCGCCAAGCCTGCAGAGAATGCTCTACCGCCTGCGGCAGAGCGCGCAGAGGATGCTGCGCCGCCTGCCGCAAAGCCCGCAGGGAGTGCTGTACCGCCTGCCGCCACGCTGCAGCTTGGTGCCGAAGATCCAAAGATCGCCTCCGCCGACATGCCGGCGCAGCAGCAGCTGTTTCTCTCGATCATCTCCGACTTCGCTCAAAAATACGAGACGGCTTCCAACGATGTGGCGAAAGACGCGCTTCGCCAGCGGAGAGCCCTTCGCCAGCAGAGAGCGCTTCGCCAGCAAAGATCCCTTCGCCAGCAGAGAGCACAAGCTATTTGCGGAATTTTAAACGACCTAACGGTGACTAACTGGGTTGGAACCGTCGACACCCCGCCTGGCACCGATCAAAGAAGGGGCGTGCTTGCTGTTTCTTTAGACAAGAGGTCCACGATAAAAAATAACACGCTGCTCAAGCCGAGAACGGCTGTCCACGATGCGGCCACCCAGTTGAGGCCCGGGCAGACCATTGTTTTTAGTGGAAGATTCTTCCGTTCGAAAGGCGATTGCATTACCCAGCGCAGTCCCGGGCTCCGAGAAGCCATGACGCAGCCAAACTGGATCATGCGGTTCTCCGCAATAAGGCCCGCAGACAATGCTCTACCGCTTGCCTCCGAGCCCGCAGAGGAGGCTGCACTGTCTGCCGCCAAGCCTGGAGAAAATCCTCGACCGCCTGCGGCAGACCGCGCAGAGGATGCTGCGCCGGTTGCCGCAAAACCCGCAGAGAATGCTGAACCGCCCGCCGCCAAGCCCGCAGAGGAGGCTGCACTGCCTGCCGCCAAGCCTGCAGAGAATGCTCTACCGCCTGCGGCCGAGCATGCAGAGGATGCTGCGCCGCCTGCCTCCAAGCCCGCAGAGGAGGCTGAATTATCTGTCGCCAAGCCTGCAGAGAATGCTCGACCGCCCGCGGCAGAGCGCGCAGAGGAGGCTGCACTGCCTGCCGTAAATCCTGCAGAGAATGCTGAGCCGCCTGCCGCCACGATGCAGCTGGGTGCCGATCTCTATGAGGAAGACCCAGAGCCCACGGGCAAGCTGTACATCGGCTCCTTACATTGGCATGCCCAACAAGTTGCGGGTGCAGCGGGCGAGCCGCCTGACCTCGCCGCGCGAGCCGACATTGAAATCCCCGAACTGAAATTAAAAGTAATGTTGTCGATCCGCCCCATCAGCGATGCGACTTTGCGCGCGAGCCCCAGGTTTGAGATCCACTTCATCGTGCCGTCCGATTTTGCACACCAGGGGATTGATAGCATCCCCGGCGTCGTGGTGAGCGGGGGACAAACCGATGTCATTCCGCTTGCGCTCTCGGCCATTAAGGTCAGAGACAATTCCTTCGAGCTCGACTTGGCGCGTCTCGGCCTTGATCGCAATCTTCAACTTCTAACGGAGTGCACCTGGCTCCGCGTTCCAATGGTTTACAACGATGGCAGCCGCGCCATTCTATCGGTTGAGAAAAACACGCCGGCCAACCGCGCCCTCAGAGACGCGCATATCCTCGAAGGGGCTGGAAGAAGCGAAGATCCAGCACGGGGAAAATGTCACTAAGAGCTACTTTCATCCGCAGCCGTTGCGTCCGACAAGGCCAGTACGCTCGCGCCCGAGCGCTGGCGTCAGGCGGTCGAAGAGGAGGCGTCCGTCAGGCCTGGAAAGTGAAATCGAAACCGGGATAACCGAGGGCATGGAGAGCTTCCGAAATGGATTGGGATCGCGGCGCGGTGAGCGGGGCGAAATCCATTGCGGTCTCCCTGGGGTTATTGGATCGGAGCGCTGTGAATAGAAGTGAAGGACTGATGGCGCAAGCCGGAAACCAAGGGTTTGCGTCCGCGCCCGCGGCAAGCTCGGGCGGACTGCTCGGTTGACCCAACGCGCTTCCGTTGCCTTACGAGCAGCTTTCGCGCGGCTCACATGCCAGAACCACCGCCACCAGCATTTCTGGAATTTTCGGATGTGTAATCTTTGGGCGTGCCGGGCGCGTAGCCCCAGGCGCCGGGATAGCCCGTCCTCACGCCGTTGTCGTGCGCGTAGCCGGAGACATTCGCAGGGTGCTTCTTGGTGACCTGATGGTGCGGGTGCGGTGCTTTGCTGGACATATTCCGGGCGAGCACGGCTGGAGCCGTGGCGATGAGAATGGCGGCAGAAAGGGTGATGAACGCTGTCTTCATCTTTCTCCTCCCTTGTTTGAATGACGAACCCCGACGTCGTTCCGTGCATGCGCCACCTCACGCAATCGTGAGCCGAAATACGTGTGGCGTTGTCGATTGCCGGAACGGAACGCCTGGTCCGGCCTACTTTGCATGGGGTTGTTTTCGCCATTTTGTGTCCAGCGCTCTGCGGTGCATCGCCGCGAGAGTGCTGAACATGCCTTAGCCGGCGCCGAGCCGGATCGCGATCTGGTAGGTAATGAGGCTCGCGAGGTAAGCCAGCGTCAGCATGTAGAAGAAGGTCACCGCCATCCACTTCCAGCTGCCGGTTTCGCGGCGGATCACCGCCAGCGTCGAGGCGCATTGCGGCGCGAAGATGTACCAGACCAGGAACGACAGC
>DATEJC010000318.1:0-3858 GCA_035278345.1 Bradyrhizobium sp.
CGGGGGTGGAGGAGGGAGCAGAGTAGCGCAATTGTCATCACCCGCGACCCGTCTTCGCCAAGGCTTCGCCGGGGTTCAGCATCCGGCCCGCCGAAGCTTCAGCGAAGGCGGCAAGCGGGTGATCCTTGTTCCAGAGACATCTATGGTTGAACCGATAGGCCGCGGCGTACTGGATGCCCCGCATGCGCGGGGCATGACCATCGAGTCAGTTCAACACCCGCTTCTCGCTCGGGCTGTCGAGCGAAAAGGTCGGCACGTCGATCTCGAATTGCTCGCCGTTCTCGGTGACCATCTGGTAGCGTCCGGTCATGAAGCCGGACGATGTCGGCAGCGGTACGCCGCTGGTGTATTCGAAGCGCTCGCCGGGCGCGAGCACGGGCTGCTCGCCGACGACGCCGGGGCCGCGCACTTCCTGCTTCTTGCCGGTCGCATCGGTGATGATCCAGTGCCGCGTACGCAGCTGCACCGTTTCCGCGCCCGTGTTGGTGATCGCGATGGTGTAGGACCAGAAGAACTGGCCTTTGTCGGGCACGGAGCGGTCCGGCATGAAGGCGGGTTCGACGGTGACCTCGATCTGGCGGGTGACGGCACGGTACATCTGGGACGATCTTTCAACTTCGTGAGGTCATCTTATCCAAACCTCAGGGCGGGACAACGCCGGGCGGGCGCACACAATGCCGCTGGAGGCAGGTTCGGTCGCGGTTTCACCAAAGTTCCACGCCATGGCGCAACGGTACGCCGCAGGCATGCATATTTGCCTGCGAATGCCGGGCCGCTATTATCTTTTGGGCCGTGCAGTCGCGTTGATTCCGCTGTTAGAGACGGTGCCTGATGACAGCAATTGCCGATACCATCCCTGGCAGCCCGCGCGCCGAAGACGCCGCCACCAAGGCTGCCATTGCGGCGCCGGCCATCACGGTGCCGGCAGTCAGCGAGCGCGAGTTGCGGCTCGACCTGTTTCGCGGCCTCGCGCTGTGGCTGATCTTCGTCGACCATCTGCCGACCAACATCCTGACCTGGTTCACCATCCGCAATTACGGCTTCTCCGACGCCACCGAGATCTTCATCTTCATCTCCGGCTACACCGCGGCCTTCGTCTATGGCCGCGCCATGCTGGAAAATGGCTTCGTCATTGCGGGCGCGCGCATCATGCGCCGGGTCTGGCAGATCTATGTCGCGCATGTCTTCCTGTTCACGATCTTCCTTGCCGAAATCTCCTATGTCGCCACCCGCTTCGAGAACCCGCTTTATTCCGAAGAAATGGGCATCATGGATTTCCTCAAGCAGCCGGATGTCACCATCATCCAGGCGCTGATCCTGCGCTTCCGTCCCGTGAACATGGACGTGCTGCCGCTCTACATCGTGTTGATGCTGTTCCTGCCGCTGATCCTGTGGCTGATGAAATGGCGCCCCGACGTCACGCTGGCGCTGTCGGCGCTGCTCTACGCGGTGACCTGGCAGTTCGATCTCTATCTCTCCGCCTATCCGAACGGCGTATGGGCGTTCAATCCCTTCGCCTGGCAGCTCCTGTTCGTGTTCGGCGCCTGGTGCGCGCTCGGCGGGGCACGGCGGATGTCGCGCATCCTGTCCTCGCGGGTGACGCTGGGGATCTGCATCGCCTATCTCGTGTTCGCCTTCTTCGTCACCATGACCTGGCACTTCCCGCAGCTCAGCTTCCTGATGCCGAAATGGCTCGAGAAGTGGATGTATCCCATCAGCAAGACCGATCTCGACGTGCTGCGTTTTGCGCACTTCCTGGCGCTGGCGGCGATCACCGTCCGCTTCCTGCCGAAGGACTGGCCGCCGCTGAAATCAATCTGGCTGCGACCATTGATCCTCTGCGGCCAGCACTCCCTTGAGATATTCTGCCTTGGCGTATTCCTCGCCTTCGCCGGCCATTTCGTCTTGGCCGAAGTGGCCGGCGGCGCGGTGATACACTTCCTGATCAGCCTGGCGGGCATCCTGATCATGTCCGGCATGGCGTGGGTGATTTCGTGGTACAAACGTTCTGCCGACAAGGGCGCGAAAAAAGGCGCCATCGCCAATGCCGACATGGCGGGGGGAAGCCTATGAGGGCCGCCATCCTGAGCTTGCTGCTGCTCGCCGGCTGTCTCGCCGGATCGGTCGCGCGCGCCGAAGATGCGCCGCCGGCCTGCGAGGTCCCCGCTTATTTGCTCTCCAGCGACAGCACGCTGGCCAAGGTTGCCGAAGCCGTCAAAGGCGGCAAGCCGCTGAACGTCCTGGTGATCGGCAGCCGTTCTTCCACCATTCCCTCACAGGATGGCAGTGCCTATCCGGCCAAGCTGCAGGCGACACTGAAGGACAAGTTGGGTGCCGTACCGGTCAATCTCTCCGTAGAAATACAGAGCGGCAAGACGGCCGAGCAGGTCGCCACCACCCTCGTTAAGCTGGTGGAAGCAAAAAGTCCTACTTTGGTCATCTGGCAGACCGGCACCTACGATGCTATCCGGGGGATCGATCCCGATGACTTCCGCAGCGCCGTCGACGAAGGGGTTGGTGCGTTGCAAAAGGCGGGTGTCGATGTGGTTCTGGTGAACCTGCAATATAGTCCGCGCACAGAGACAATGACGTCCGTGCCGCCTTATCTCGACAATATGCGCGTCGTTGCGCAGCAGCACGACATTCCCCTGTTCGACCGCTTTTCCATCATGCGTCACTGGAATGATTCGGGAGATTTCGATTTGTTCAGCGCCACGCACGGCGTTGAGCTCGCCAAACGTGTTCACGCCTGCCTCGGCCGCGCGCTGTCGAAATTCGTAATCGACGCGGCCCATCTGGATCAGGCGCAGCAGAATTAGGAACCAGCGTTAATGAGTTCGCACTACCCTTTTCGCGGAAGGAAAATGCTCGCCGTTGCCGCACTTGCCGCGACGGCCTTGCTGATGCCCGGCGCGGCGCGCGCGCAACCGGCGCAGCAGGCGGCCGTCGGCGACAGCGCCAGGACGGAAGCGCCCAAACCTGAAGCGGCCAAATCTGAAGCGGTCAAGTCCGCGGTGGCGAAGCCTGCTGAGCCGGCGGCGGCCGCCACGGGCGGCAATCCCGCTCAAGCAAATCCCGCGCCGAGGAGCATCGCGGCCCGCGCCGTCGACAAGGTCAGGGACATGTTCGCGCGCGTGCCGTGCCTGCCGCCGAAGGGCGGTTACAAGTCGATGGGCTCGCTGCCGCACGTCGCCAACAAGCTGATTGCCGGACAGCCGGTCACCATCATCGCCTTCGGTTCGTCCTCGACGCAAGGCTTCGGCTCGAGCGCGCCTGAGTTCAACTATCCCAATCGCCTTGCCGCGCAGCTCAAGCGGCACTATCCGACCGCCGACATCATCGTGCTCAACCGCGGCAAGGGCGGCGAGGACGCGCCCGAAATGATGCGGCGGCTGCAGACCGAGGTGATCGACATGAAGCCCGACCTGGTGATCTGGCAGGTCGGCACCAACGCGGTGCTGCGCAATCTCGACCAGTCCGACACCGAGAAGATGATTATGGATGGCGTCGCGCGCATTCAGGCGGCCGGCAGCGACGTCGTGCTGGTCGACCCGCAATATTCGCCGCGTGTCAACGAGAAGCCCGAGAGCACCAGCAAGATGGTCAAGCTGCTCGGCAAGGTCGCCGAGCTGCGCAAGGTCGGCGTCTTCCCGCGCTTCGAGGTGATGCGCGACTGGCACGAGAGGCAGGCGATCCCGACCGAGGAATTCATCATTCCCGACGGCTTGCACATGAACGACTGGGGCTACGCCTGCTTCGCCCAGCTGCTCGGCGACGACATCATCCAGTCGGTCGGCCAGATCAAGCTCGGCGTCGCCGTGCCGTCGGACGTGCGGACGTACCGGCCGATGTGAGCCG
>DATEJC010000319.1:0-7206 GCA_035278345.1 Bradyrhizobium sp.
CTTGCGTGACCTTGTAGGCGCCCTGGTACTCGGCGACCTCCTCGCCCATCACGAAGACGGCGCCGTCGCGCCGCATCTCTTCGGCCATCGCGTCGCGCAGCGCTTCGCGCACCGTCATGGTGACCATCTCGGTCCCTTCCGGCACGTCGGGATCGGGTTGTGCCTGTGCTTGCGGCTGCGCCGGCGCTGCGGCCGCCGATTTCGGCTCGGCCGGCGCCTTGGCGTCCTGTGCCGCGGGCGGCGCGGGCTCGGCCGGCTTTTGCTGTGGTGCGGATTTCACGTCCGCCGCGGAGGCGTCCTCGCCGTCGCCCAAAATCACCGCGATCGGCGTGTTCACCGCGACGTCAGCAGTGCCCTCCGGAATGAGGATCTTGCCGAGCGTGCCCTCGTCGACCGCCTCGACCTCCATGGTCGCCTTGTCGGTCTCGATCTCGGCGATGACGTCGCCGGACTTGACCTTGTCGCCCTCCTTCTTGAGCCACTTGGCAAGGTTGCCCTTTTCCATCGTGGGCGACAGCGCAGGCATCAGAATGTTGATTGGCATCGTCAGTGACCTTGTTGCGACCGCGGCGTGGTGGAGCCCATGTCGGTCGGACGCGCGATTTCGGCTTCGAACATATCGAGGATGCGCGCCAGCGCTTCCTCTTCGGTGAATTCGGACTCGCGCGCATAGGCGCGCGCGGCGTGGCGGGCGATGTCAACCAGCAGCAGGCCCCACATGTCGGGCTCCTCGAAGGCGCGCGTGAACGCGATCGAGAGCCCGCCGTCGACGACGAACGCGCGCAGCACCTCGGTGGCGTCCTCGCGCCCCATCACGTCAGGCGGCAGTGGCTGCTCCCTTGGACCGGCCATGGCGCTTACCGGTAGCAGGCGGCCTTGGCGGCCGCGACCACCTCGGCAACGGACGGCAATGCGAGCTTTTCGAGATTGGCCGCATAGGGCATCGGCACGTCCTTGCCCGAGATGCGCGCCACCGGCGCATCGAGATAATCGAAGGCGTTCTCCATGATGCGGGCGGCAACTTCCGAGCCGACGCCGGACTGCTGCCAGCCCTCCTCCACCGTCACCGCGCGGCCGGTCTTCTTGACGGATGCGATGATGGTCTCGGTATCCATCGGGCGCAGCGTGCGCAGATCGACGACCTCGGCCTCGATGCCTTCCTTGGCGAGTTCGTCGGCGGCCTTCAGCGCGTAAGACATACCCATCGACCAGGAGACGATGGTGACGTCCTTGCCCTTGCGCACCACGCGCGCCTTGCCGATCGGCACGACGTAATCGTCGAGCTTCGGCACTTCGCCGGTGTGGCCGTAAAGCACTTCGTTCTCGAGGAAGATGACGGGGTTGGGATCGCGGATCGCGGCCTTGAGCAGGCCCTTGTAGTCGGCGGCCGAGAACGGCGCGATCACCTTGAGGCCTGGGATCTGCGAGTACCAGGCCGAATAATCCTGGCTGTGCTGCGCGGCGACGCGGGCCGCCGCGCCGTTCGGTCCGCGGAACACGATCGAGCAGCCCATCTGCCCGCCGGACATGTAGAGCGTCTTGGCCGCGGAGTTGATGATCTGGTCGATCGCCTGCATGGCGAAGTTGAAGGTCATGAATTCGACGATGGGCTTCAAGCCTGTCATCGCCGCGCCAACGCCGACGCCGGCAAAGCCGTGCTCGGTGATCGGCGTGTCGATGACGCGGCGGGCGCCGAATTCCTGCAGCAGGCCCTGCGTCACCTTGTAGGCGCCCTGATACTCCGCGACTTCCTCGCCCATGATGAACACGTCGGGGTCGCGGCGCATCTCTTCGGCCATCGCATCGCGCAGCGCGTCGCGGATGGTCTGGGTGACGAATTCGGTGCCGGCAGGCACCTCCGGCTCGGGCTCGCTTACCGACGTCGGCGCGGTCGGATGTGCTGCGGCCTTGGGCTGCGGCGCTTCGGCCTTGGCTTCTGCAGGAGGCGCGGACTCCGCGGCCTTGGCGGCAGGCGCCGGCGCCTTCGCGAGATCAGCGGCGTTCTCGCCGTCGGCGAGGATCATCGCGATCGGCGTGTTGACGGCGACGTCGGCGGTACCTTCCGGAATCAAAATCTTGCCGAGCGTGCCCTCATCGGTCGCCTCGACTTCCATGGTGGCCTTGTCGGTCTCGATCTCGGCAATGACGTCGCCGGACTTGATCGTCTCGCCTTCCTTTTTCAGCCATTTGGCGAGGTTGCCCTTCTCCATCGTGGGCGACAGCGCAGGCATCAGTACTTGAATGGGCATGGTGGCTCCGGAAACTTGAACAGCTTGCGCTTAGCGGTAGACGTCGGTCCAGAGCTCGGACGGATCGGGCTCGGGATCTTTCTGTGCGAAGTCGGCGGACTCGTTGACGATCGCGCGCACTTCAGCGTCGACCTTCTTCAATTCGTCCTCGCTGACCTTGGCGGCCAACAGGCGATTGCGCACCTGCTCGATCGGATCGGAGTCGTGGCGGACCTTCTCCACCTCCTCGCGCGTGCGATACTTTGCCGGATCCGACATCGAGTGACCGCGATAGCGGTAGGTCTGCATTTCCAGAATGAAGGGGCCGTTGCCGGCGCGGCACCAGGCGACCGCTTCATCGGCGGCGGCCTTCACCGCGCGGACATCCATGCCGTCGACCTGCTTGCCCGGAATGTTGAAGGAGGCGCCGCGCTTGGAGAAGTCAGCCTGTGCGGAAGCGCGCGAGACCGAGGTGCCCATGGCGTAGCGGTTGTTTTCGATGACGTAGATCACCGGGAGCTTCCACAGCTCCGCCATGTTGAAGCTTTCGTAGACCTGGCCCTGATTGGCGGCGCCGTCGCCGAAATAAGCGAGCGAGACGTTGTCATTGCCGCGGTAGCGGTTGGCGAAGGCGAGGCCCGTGCCGAGCGAGACCTGCGCACCCACGATGCCGTGGCCACCGTAAAAATGCTTCTCCATGCTGAACATGTGCATGGAGCCGCCCTTGCCCTTGGAATAGCCGCCGCGGCGTCCGGTCAGTTCGGCCATCACGCCGTTGGCCGACATGCCGCAGGCGAGCATGTGCCCGTGGTCGCGGTATCCCGTTATGACCTGGTCGCCGGGCTTGAGCGCCATCTGCATGCCGACGACGACGGCTTCCTGGCCGATGTAGAGATGACAGAAGCCGCCGATCGCGCCCATGCCGTAGAGCTGGCCCGCCTTTTCCTCAAAGCGGCGGATCAGCAGCATGTCGCGAAGCGCCTTGAATTCCTGCTCTTTCGTGAATTCCGGGGGAGAGCTTGCTCCCTTTTCCTGACCTGAGTCCTTAGCGACGGCTTTCTTGGGTGCGGCCATGAACAATTCCGGGTGAGAGAATTAGGAGAACCACCTCTAGCCCAACTCAAATCGCCTTGAAAGGATTGGCGCGGCCTTCCGAAAATATTGCTATGCCGCACTGCAACGAGCGCGAAAATATTGGAGTCGATTTTGCGGACTGCGCAGAATTTCGTTTCGTGACGAAAAAAAGGCGGCGCGAGAAATCAGCTCACGACGCCAAATGGTCGGTCCAGTCCTTGAAGGAGCTCCAAGCCTGCGGAGGCGCGCCCTATTTGGGCACCGCGATCCGAACGAGGTCACGCGGATTGGCATAGTCGAGCTGGAAGCGCGCGCGCTCGTCGAGCATGTCGGGATCGATCTGGCCGGAGCGGAGCAATGCCACCCGCTGCTCGCCTTCGGCGCGCTCGCGCTTCAGCCGCGCCAGTTCCGAGGTCAGCGCGATGATCTCCTGATCGAGCTCCTGCCGGGCGTTGAGGCCGTATTTGCCGGTGTAGGCGTTGACGCCGAAATAGCCGACCAACAGCCCCGCCATCGTATAGAGGGCGAGCCCGGTGAGGATCGATTTGAGTCGGTTACGCGAGACCATGGTGGCCCCAAGATGCGGCCACGCGGTTAATGGAGTGCTAAGCTGGGCTGCCGGCCCGTCATTGCGAGGAGCGCAAGCGACGAAGCAATCCAGCTTTCTTGTCGCAGCGAAGGAAGCTGGATTGCTTCGCTTCGCTCGCAATGACGGCGGTTGGACTGCCGGTACGGTGCTGGAGATTACCGGTTCTGCTTTTCGACGAAGGCGGCGAAGGCATCGAGATATTGCTGCAGCACCTTCTGCACCGCTTCCTTGACCAGCTCGCCCTTGTCGTTGAAGGCATCGCCGATGCCGTTGAGATAAACCTCGGGCTGACCGAGGATCGGGCCGGAAATGCCAGGCAGGATGTTCTGCAAATGCTTCGCTGCGTTGACGCCGCCGAGCGCGCCGGGCGAGTTGGAGACGATGCCGATCGGCTTGCCGAGGAACGAGCTCTTGCCATAGGGGCGCGAGGCAACGTCGATGGCGTTCTTCAAAACGCCGGGGATCGAGCGATTATATTCCGGCGTCACGAACAGCACGCCGTTCGACTTCTGGATTTTCTCGCGGAAGGAAAGCCAGTCCGCCGGCGGATTGGCTTCGAGGTCACCGTTGAAGAAGGAAATCCCGTGCAGCGTGGTGACATCGAGCTTCAGCAACGCAGGCGCGAGCTTGGCCATCGCATTGGCGACCTTGAGCGTGAAGGCCTCCTTGCGCAGGCTGCCGACGATAGTGACGATGGTGTGGGCCATGGGACTTCCCTGTTTGAGTAACGTGCGCTTCCACCCACCTATCGCCAAGGCGAGATGGATGCAAGTGCATGGAAGCCGCCATTTTGGAAACAGAGCGTTGGCGAGATTGCGATTGCCAAACAAGAACAGGCCGCCCCCGGGAGGCGGCCTGCCCGATCAGATCGCGGCCGGTCTGGTCAGCCCTCACGCACCCTTGTTCGGGTTGATCAGGAATTTCTCGCCGGTGGAGCGCTTGTTGTAGACGGCGATATTGGCGGGATCGAGCACCTCCGTCAGCGACACCACCTTGGTGTAGTGGCTGGCGAAGGTGGTCTTCAGTTCGGAAGCCACACGCTGGCGCAGGCGGCCGATTTCGGCCGGGCCGATCTTCTGCAGGAACGGCGTCAACAGCCAGCCGCTCACGCTCCACGTCAGGCCGAAGGCGCGAGTGAGTTCGGTCGGGCGGGTGTCGAGGCTGCCGTAGATATAGACCTGCTTGAACACGTTCGAGCCGTAGCGGCTGTACTCCTTGGCGGTCTTGTTGGCGGCGCTCTCCATCGCCGTGAGGATCTGGCTTGCCAGCTTGCCGCCGCCGATGGCGTCGAACGCGATCGTGGCACCGGTCTCGACCAGCGCGTTGGTGAGATCTTCCATGAAGCTCGACGCAGTGGAATCGACGACGTGTTTGGCGCCGATCTTCTTCAGGATATCGGCCTGCTCCTTGCTGCGCACGATGTTGACGAGACCGATTCCGTCCTTGATGCAGATCTTGTTCAGCATCTGGCCGAGATTGGAGGCGGCGGCCGTATGCACCAGCGCCTTGTGGTTCTCGCGGCGCATGGTCTCGGTCATGCCGAGCGCGGTCAGCGGATTGACGAACCAGGAGGCGCCATCGGCCGCCGTGGTGCCCGCCGGCAGCTCCATGACGTCGCGCACCTTCATGACGCGATATTGCGAGTACATCGCGCCGCCGATGATCGACACCGTCTTGCCCATCAGCGCTTTCGCGGCGTCTGAGGAGCCTGTCTTGATAACGGTGCCGGCGCCCTCATTGCCGACCGGCAGCGATTGATCGAGCCGCGCGCCCATCATCCGCATCGCCGCTTCCGGCATCCTGGCGGTGACGACGGGTGAATCCTTCGTGCCGGAAATCCGCGCGGCCGACATGTCGGCAGGCCCCATCAAAAGCCCGAGGTCGCTGGGGTTGATCGGGGTCGCCTCGACCCGGACCACCACCTCATCCTCGGCCGGCTCCGGCGTCGGAACATTCACCAGCGAAAGTTCGAGTTCACCGTTCTTCTTGAGCAGCGAACGCAGTTGAAGCCCGCTCTTGCCGTCACCCATGGTATTCCTCCCTGCCATCCGGCGTGTCGCCGGCCTGCTTCTGCCTGTCCGGAACCATTGTCGATATGGTCGCGCTCGGCAATGATGTCCAGCCGCCACCAGCGATTTCGATTAAGCCTCTCCATGCCCGCGCCCAGATTGTCGCCCCGTTTCAAACTTAGTTCGCCCGCCCTTCCGATCGCGCTGTGCGTGGCCGTCGTCGCCGGCCTCACCGTGCTGCGCGCAATTTTTGCTGTCACCATCGAGCTCAGGGTGGACGAAGCCTACTACTGGACGTGGTCGAAAGAGAATGTCGCGTCCTTTCTCGACCATCCGCCCCTGATCGCCTGGTTCGTGCGCCTTGGCACGGCGCTGTTCGGCGATACAAATCTTGGCGTGCGCTTTCCCGGCCTGCTGGCGATGCTGGTCATGCAAGCGCTGCTCGCCGACATCGTCTGGCGCGTCGTGCGCGACTGGCGCTACGTCGTCGCCGTCGTGCTGATGACGGAGGCCGCACCGCATTACGGGCTGATGATGGCCAAGATCACGCCGGACTCCGCGCTGATCCCGTTCGAACTACTGATGATCTTGGCGCTGGTCCGGCTGACACAATCCGGCGACCAGCGTTGGTGGATTGCGGCCGGCCTGGCCGGGGGGCTGGCGCTGTCGGCAAAATACACCGCGGTGCTGCTCGTCCCCGCGATCCTCGCCTTCGTGCTGGTGCCGAACTGGCGCAAGCGGCAGCTATCATCTCCGTATTTGTGGATCGCCGCTGCGCTGGCGCTATTGGTGTTCTCGCCGGTATTGTACTGGAACGCCGCGCATGACTGGGCATCGTTCAAATTCCAGTTGGACCGGCCGCCGCAGACTGCCGGTTGGTCGGCGCGCTTCCTCCTCGATTTCATCGGCCAGCAATTCGCAATGGTCGGCGTGCTCTTGTTGCCGATCGTGCTGGTCGGCGTATCGATGCTGGGCGTCCGCGGCTATCGAAACCGTGATCCGGTTCCGATCCTGCTCTCCACCGCCGTGATCTTCCCGCTGCTGTTCTTCCTGCAACGCAGCCTTTCGGCGCGGGTCGGCGACAGTTGGCCGCTGCTGGTCTGGCCGATCGGCTTCGCCTGCGTGGCGATCAATCTGAAGCAATGGCGGCAGGAATCGCCGCATTCGCGCGTGGCGCATGATGGCCCCGCCTTTCTAGCTTTCACGATCGCGTTGGGCATCGCCGTGGTCATCGCGGCACACCTCTACTACCTCACAGGCTCGGCAAATTATCTCGGCAAGAACGATCCGATCGGCAAGGAAGCCC
>DATEJC010000320.1:0-11047 GCA_035278345.1 Bradyrhizobium sp.
TGGAACTGTATCCAGCGGGAGATAATGAGGGCACTTCGCATGCGTGATTCGCATATGCCCCGAATAACATAATGAATTTAAATTCATCTGTTGCGGGACTCGCTTAGCATTCGGATGGGCAAGGTCGCTTGGGGTCAAACGGTCCCAACTGTTCCGGACGCCGCGTACGAAGCCCCCTCCGTTCGACACGACGCTCCCGCTGCGGCACGCACCGAGGTTACAAACCAGCAATCAAAACGCGATGTTTTGCATGAGGCGTTGCGCGGTGCGCCGGACATCTCGCGCGGAATTTATCCGTGAAGATTTTTCGATGGAGGAACATTGCGGCGTGGCCGGCAATGATGCCGGCTGCTCAGAACAGAAAAATAGGAAAGTAACATGCGCAATAAGTTACTCGCAGCAGCCGCCGTGGCTGCAATTGCCTATGCGACGTGTCCAGCCAACGCTGCAAAAGTGAGCGCCGGCTGCAGCGGAGGAAACCTCACCAAGACAGAGACCATGGTGGAAGCCATGGCCGACGGCGACGCCAAGATTGCGGCGCAGAAGGAAGTGTCGCTGGCGCAGGAAGCGATGCTGGCCGGCAAGATGGGCGCGTGCGCCGCGCATCTCGGCAAGGCGATGCACGTCGGCGGCGCCAGGTAGAATCCGTTTGCACATTTGCTTGATGGGCCGGTCGTGCGCGACCGGCCCATCTTCTCAGGGAGCGCGGGCGAGTTGGCTGGCGAAATAGCCGATGGTCCTGGCGTAGACCTCGCTCTTGTTCCATTCCTTGATGACGGCAAAATTGGCGCTGCCGGGCTCCCAATCCTTGCCGCGCTGCCAGCCCTTGCTGGCGAGGAAGTTCGCAGTGGAAGCCAGGACGTCGGGCACGCTGCGCAAGAGGTCACGCCGACCGTTGCCGTCGAAATCAACGGCATATTTGATGTAGTTCGAGGGCATGAACTGGGTCTGGCCGATTTCGCCGGCCCAGGCGCCGCGCAGATCCTGCGGGGCGACATCGCCGCGCTCGACGATGCGCAGTGCATCCATCAGCTCGGCCTTGAACAGATCCGACCGGCGGCAGTCATAGGCGAGCGAGGCCAGCGAGCGCAGCGTCTGAAACTTGCCGAGATTGACGCCGAAGTCGGTTTCCAGTCCCCAGATCGCCACGATGATTTCGCCGGGCACGCCATAGGTCTGCTCGATACGGCCGAGCACCGAACCGTATTGCTTGAGCATGTTCGACCCACGGGTGAGGCGGGGAGGGACCATGCGGCCGGAAAACTCTTCGAAGGTCTGCGAAAACACCTTCTGATTTTGGTCGCGCGCGATCACGGCCTTGTCGAGCGTCACGCCGGCAAGGCTCGCTGCGACGACGGTTTGCGCGATGCCCTTGCTTGCTGCTTCCTTCTTGAAATCCTCGATCCAGGCTTCAAACGTCCCGGTGCCGCAGGCGGCAGCAAACGCCGGCGCTGCCGATATCGAGAGCAGCGCGCTCAACGCGAAAGCCTTGACGGAGAAACCGGTAGCCATCAGGTCGGGCACTCCAAAGTCGACGTGTTGTCGACAATAATGCTGCAGACGCAGCAAATGTTCGGGGCAAGAGCGGCCAAAACATGGCTGCGTGGCGGCTTGCCTTCACAAATGCCGCAACGGCCTTCACGCCTCGTTCATAAACGGTGATGGGTACAGAAATGCTAGGCCGCCGGTCGATAACGACCGGCGGCCTGATCACGGTCGTCAATCGCTATCAGCCACGCTTCCATGGGAACAGGTTGGCAGGGAAGTCCGCCGCGGGCTTGCGCGGCCGCGCGGGCGGAATGACGGGATGCGCAGCCGGATCCGGCACGATCACCTCACGGTAGAGATGCCAGGTGGCATGGCCGAGCAGCGGGATCACGACGGCGAGCCCCAGGAAGGCCGGCAGCGATCCGATCACGAGCAGGACGGCGACGATGAGGCCCCATGCCGCCATCGGAACGGGGTTGCGAAGGACCGCGCTGATCGAGACCGCAATCGCTTCCCCGGCGCCGGCGTGGCGATCGAGCATCAGCGGGAAGGAGACCACGCTGATGCAGAGCGCCGCCAGGGCGAACAGGAAGCCGACGCCGCAACCGATGATGATCAGCCACCAGCCCTGCGATGTCGTCAGTACGCGGCCGAGGAAGTCCGGGATGTTGGCGGCGGTCTCATAGCCGAACGCAGCGGTGTAGACGGCCTGCGCCGTCATGATCCAGGCCACGAACAGCGCGAACAGCAGCACGCCGAGTCCGAGCATGGCGCCGAACGACGGCGAGCGGAATACCTCGAAGGCGTCCCAGGCCGAGGCGGACTCGCCAGCTTCGCGGCGACGGCTGAGCTCATACAGGCCGATGGCGGCGAACGGCCCGAGCAGGGCGAAGCCGGCCGCAAGCGGGAACAGCAACGGCAGCACGGCATATCCATGTACCAGCCGCGCCAGCACGAGGCCGATCACGGGATAGATCAGGCAGAGGATGATGGCGTGGCTCGGCACGGCCTTGAAATCTTCCCAGCCAAGCTTGAGCGCGCGGTGCAGGTCAGCAATGCCAATGGTGCGGACAACAGGTCCTCCGTCGGCTGCACCGACATTTGTGACATTTCCTTGATATGGCGTGGCCATGGTCGCTGTCTCCCTCAAGAGGCAACGGCCGCAATCTGGGCCACGCGAATGGCACCGCTGCGCCGTTCCCGTAAAGCGATCACGATCAGACCAGACGCGAAGGAAACCGAACTGGCCATGTCGCGAACTGCAAACGAGATGGTACTCTCAATTGTGCCCGCTGTCTTGCTCAAGCTTCGGTGAATGTCGCATTGGCAACCCTGTTGGCTGTGGAGTAGAGTTGAAATGCGACCCCCGGCCAGGGTGCTGCCGGAAACCTACGAAAGCGCCACGAACCCCCACGGCATCTTCAAGTTCATTGGGAGCGAACGATGAGTATTTTCGGCACGATCATGAACGCGATCTTCGGCAAGGCCAGCGCCACACCGGCAGGCGGCGCCGCGTCTGGCGGTGCGGCCGCAGCGCCCGCGTCGGCCCCGGCGCAGACGGTCGACGTCGCTCCCATCCTCGACAAGGCGGTCGCCGCCAAGGGCGAAAAGCTCGATTGGAAGCACTCCATCGTCGACCTGATGAAGGCGCTCGATATTGATTCGAGCCTTTCGGCGCGCAAAGAGCTCGCCAAGGAACTTGGCTACAGCGGCGACACCAATGATTCCGCCAGCATGAACATCTGGCTGCACAAGCAGGTGATGGCCAAGCTCGCCGCCAACGGCGGCAAGCTGCCGCCGGAGATCAAGCACTGACATCTGCACAATCAGGCAAAAAGGCCCGCCCCGGCGCGGGCCTTTTTCGTCATCACAACAACAAGAGCAAGGGGACAATGCCCATGGACCATCTCGATCGCAGGACCGTTCTGACTACAGGCGCGCTGGCGCTGGCCAGTGCTGCCGCTACCACACCGGCTGAGGCGCAGGCCGGACCGAAGTCGATCTTTCCGGTTGCGACGACGACCATTCCGATTGTCGGCGAAACGGACGTATTTGCCGTGCGCCGGATCTACTGCATCGGCCGCACTACGCCGCGCACGCGCGCGAAATGGGCTCCGATCCGAACCGCGAGCCGCCGTTCTTCTTCCAGAAGCCGACGGACGCGATCCAGAACGTTGCGATCGGCTCGGTTGCCGATCATCCCTATCCGACGCTGACCAAGAACTATCATTACGAGGTCGAGCTGGTCGCGGCGCTGAAATCCGGCGGCATGAACATCTCACCGGAGAAAGCGCTCGAGCACGTCTACGGCTACGCCGTCGGTCTCGACATGACCCGGCGCGATCTGCAGCGCGCGATGGGCGACGAGAAGAAGCCATGGGAGATCGGCAAAAGTTTTGACCGCTCCGCGGTGCTTGGGCCGATCCACCCCGCCGGCAAGACTGGACATTTCACCAAGGGCGCGATCTCGCTCGCGGTGAACGGCAATGTGAAGCAGAACTCCAACTTGCAGAACATGATCTGGAGCGTCGCCGAGCAGATCTCCAAGCTGTCGGACGCCTTCGAGTTGAAGGCCGGCGACATCATCTATTCCGGCACGCCGGAGAATGTCGGACCCGTCGTCAAGGGCGACGTACTGCTGTGCAAGATCGAGGGATTGCCCGACATGTCGATCAAGATCACCTGAGGCGGTCAGGCCATCAGGTCCGCATATTCCGGGTGCTTGTAGAGGTAGTCGACCACGAAGCCACAGCCGGCGATCACCTTGTGGCCGTCGGCGCGGATCAGGTCGAGTGAGCCCTTGATCAACTCCGAGGCAACCCCGCGGCCGCGCAGCGCCCGCGGTGTTTCCGTATGGGTGATAATCACCGCCTGCGGCGTGATGCGATAATTGGCGAAGGCGACCGCGCCCTCCACGTCGAGTTCGAAGCGGCCCAAAGTCTTGTTGTCGCGGACGGCGCCCATCCCGATCCTTTCGTCGATTCCGTGCGTTCATTTAACGACGTGAACCCATCGTTGCAAAGCCGCGGCCAAGCCGAAGGGGAGGATGGCAGCAATGCGAATCTCGGCCGGTCCAGCGTTTCAACTGCTCCTCAGCTCTTCAGCAGATCAGCATAGGCCTGGTGCTTGCCGATCCAGGCTTTGACGAAGGGACATTGCGCAACAACTTCCAGCCCCTCGGCCCGCACTTGATCCAGCGCACCCCTGATCAGGCGGGAGCCGACGCCCTTGCCGCCGAGCTCGGCCGGCACCTCGGTATGCACGAACGTGATGACCTTGCCATTGCGCTCGTAGTAGGCCGCGGCGAGGTGGCCGTCGATCTCGAGCTCGAAGCGGTGCTTTTCAATGTTGTTGTTAACCGTGTCGGTCATGTCACCCCGTCTGTGTTTTGGCTCGGCCGGCTTGCAAGATTGTTCCCGGCCGCACTTGCAAGGTCCGAAAGGGTTCCCACGTCTTGTTCAGACATACGCCCCCGATGCGGCCGGACCGGTCGCCAGACCATCGGGCGTGATGCTCCGGCCGCTGACGTATGCCTTCTTCAACAGGAGGTCTACAATGTGGGACTATCGACTTTTGGGTACTCACCGCACCTGGGAGGACTGGTTCGGCATGCTGCTCGGCGTGCTGATCATCCTTTCGCCGTGGTTCCCCAGCCAGGTCAGCCATGAGGCGGTCGATTCCGATCGCAGCTTCATGATCCTCAACACCTTCACGGTCGGCATCATCGTGCTTGGGCTGGCCCAGCTCGAATATGTCGCGCTGCAACGCTGGCAGGAGGTGGCCGAAATCGTTCTCGGGCTCTGGCTGATCGCCTCGCCCGCGATCTTCGGTTATGCCAATGACGGCTTGATGCTGCTCTGGCACTGCGCGCTCGGCGTGCTCGTGGTGCTGCTCGGCGCCCTGCAACTGTGGCAGGACTGGGAACTGAGCGATCAGGATTTGCTGAGACACGGACATTGACGTAGCGGCTGAAGCGGGCCTGCTGTTGCTAGCAGGCTCGCTTCAGTGCTTGTGCAATCGAGCAGCAGCAGTCTGCCAAACAGCAAATCAGGGGACCGGCACCCCCTGATGAGGCTGGCAGCGCGCGATTACGCGCAGACCAGCGTCTTCTTCATCACGATGCCGATGTTGGGGACCAGCACCTTGCGATAGGCATAGTAGCAGCCACCACCATAGCCAGGGCCAACCGCGAAGCCGGGGTCGACGACGCCGACGCCGATCGAGATGCCGCCGCCAAAGCCCCAATGCGGGTGTGGATTCCAGCCGCCGCAACAGCCGGTCGGCTTCACGAGCGGGAATGCGCTGGCGGGAGTGGCAGCGGCAGAAGCCGCGCCGATCGTGGCAACCGCCGCGAGGGCGAGCACGAGTTTCTTCATGGTAGTACTTCCTCTCTGTTAGTTCCTGCGCCCGGGGGCGGGGAGCGTTTGCCGCAACGGGCGTCCGCGGAATTGCTGGCGCCCTGTTTGCACGGGGTTGGTGGCGGGCGTTTTGCCGCAGGTTCACCGTCGATTGCCGAACAGCATTCGGCTTGGTAGCGTAGTGTGACTTTCATCACCTGGGCCTGAATTCATGGCGGGATTGGACGACACCGATCTGGCGCTGATCGAGCTGTTGCAGAAGGACGCGCGCACGCCGCAGGCGCAGCTTGCCGCGCAGGTCGGGCTTGCCGCGTCTTCCGTCAACGAGCGCATTCGCAAGCTTGGCGAGCGCGGCCTGATCGAGGGCTATCACGCGCAGATTTCCGCGGAGGCGATGGGCTACGATTTGCTCGCCTTCATCTATGTGGCCTGGGGCAAGGCGGAGACCGAGAAAGTCTTTCTGAAAAAGATCCTCGGCCAACCCGTCATCATGGAGGCGCACCATGTCACCGGCATCTGGAATTACATGCTGAAGGTGCGCGTCAAGAACACGCGCATGCTGGAGGGGCTGCTGGCCAAGGTGATAAAGGCCGTGCCGGGCGTCGAGCGCACCGAAACCATCATTGTGTTGTCCTCTGTCAAGGAGACCGCGCAAATCCCGACGCGCGAGCCGGACTGGATGGAGAAATAGGGCGTCCTCGCGGGTCGCCGCCAGCCGGTTGCGCGGGATGACCCCTCTGCTATCGTCGTCGCGAAACGCCCTCCAATCAGAACAACGCGCGACGTAACCGCGAGTGAAGAGATGACCGACAATTCCACTGCTTCCGCCCCTACCGGCGGGCTTTCCCGCATGTCCAACCGGGTGATGAACCTTGCCTACATGCTGACCCAGAACGCGCGGCGGCATGGCGACCGGGTTGGCTTCATCTGGGGCGAGCGCAGTTTTACGTGGCGCGAGATCGAGGCGAAGGTGACGGCGCTTGCCGCAGCGCTGGCCGCGCGGGGCGTTGCGAAGGGCGACCGCATCCTCGTGCATTCCAAGAATTGCGACGAGATGTTCTGGTCAATGTTTGCGGCATTTCGGCTCGGCGCGGTCTGGGTGCCCACCAATTTTCGCCTGATGCCGGATGAAGTGGCCTATCTCGCCACCGCCTCCGGCGCCAAGGCGTTTCTCTGCCACGGCGATTTCCCGGACCATGCGGCGGCCGTGAAGGCGGCGAGCTCCACGCTTGCGTTCACCTGGCGGATTGGCGATACCGGCGGCTTCGGCGAGCGTAGCGTGGCCGAGGCAATCGCAGCGCATACGGATGCGAGAGTGGAGGAGGCGAGGGTCGACTACAACGATCCCTGCTGGTTCTTCTTCACGTCAGGCACGACCGGCCGCTCCAAGGCAGCGGTGCTGACCCACGGCCAGATGGCCTTTGTCGTCACCAACCATCTCGCCGATCTCATGCCCGGCACTACCGAGTCCGACGCCTCGCTGGTGGTGGCGCCGCTGTCGCACGGCGCCGGCGTGCATCAGCTTGTGCAGGCCGCGCGCGGCGTGCCGACCATTTTGCTGCCGACCGAAAAGTTCGACATCGCGGAGGCGTTCCGGCTGATCGAGACGCATCGCGTCACGAACATTTTCACCGTGCCGACCATCCTGAAAATGCTGGTCGAGCATCCCGCGGCCGACAAGCACGACCATTCGTCGCTGCGCTACATCATCTATGCCGGCGCACCGATGTATCGTGAGGACCAGAAGGCCGCGCTGAAAAAACTTGGCGGCGTGCTGGTGCAATATTTCGGGCTCGGCGAGGTCACCGGCAACATCACCGTGCTGCCGCCCGCCTTGCATGATCCCGAGGACGGACCGCATGCCCGGATCGGCACTTGCGGCTTCGAGCGCACGGGTATGCAGGTCTCGATCCAGGACGACAATGGCCGCGAGCTGAAGCCGTTCGAGACTGGCGAGATCTGCGTGATTGGGCCTGCGGTATTCGCTGGCTACTACGACAACCCCGAAGCCAATGCGAAGGCGTTTCGCGACGGTTGGTTCCGCACCGGCGATCTCGGCCATGTCGACGCGGAGGGGTTTGTCTACATCACTGGCCGCGCGTCGGACATGTACATCTCGGGCGGCTCAAACATCTATCCGCGCGAAGTCGAGGAGAAGATCCTCACCCATCCCGCGATTGGCGAGGTCGCCGTACTCGGCGTGCCCGATCCATTCTGGGGCGAGGTTGGCGTTGCCGTCTGTGTTGCGCGCGAGGGCGCCAAGCCGGTGAGCGAGGCGGAGCTCGCTGCGTTCCTGGCGCCAAAGGTACCGCGCTACAAGATGCCGAAGCGCTTCTTCTTCTGGGAGGCCTTGCCGAAATCCGGCTACGGCAAGGTGCCGAAACGGATGGTGCGCGACGAGCTGGAGGCGCGGGGGCTTTTGGCCGATATTGCCAAGACGGGCACCTGATTGATGCGCTGGATCGAGCAGCCTGGCCCGCCTTTGGCCGAACGCATCCAATGCGTCGAGGCGCGAGGACGCGCCTTCTCCTTCACCATGCAGTCCGGCATTCCCCTGCTGGAAGCCGCGCGCCGCGGCTTTGCGCAGGCAGGCTTTGCCGGCGGCGTGCTCAACATGCGCGGCGGCGCGCTCGGGCCGTTTGCTTACGTTATGCCGGCGCTGTCGAAGACGCCGCAGCATGCGGCGTTCTACAGCGACACCTTTCGCCCGGCGGGAGTCACGCGGCTGAAGATGGGCGCGATGACGCTGGGCGAGCGGGACGGCGCACCGTTCTTCCATTGCCATGCGCTGTGGAGAGAGACGGGTGGGCGCATCAATGGCGGGCACATCCTTCCCGAGGAGACCTTCGTCGCCGAGCCGTTCGAGGTGGACGCCTTTGGCATCGACGGCGCGATGTTTCTTGCCGCGCCCGACACCGAGACCGGGTTCAAGCTGTTCGGCCCGGTGGCGCGGGAGGCAGCGGCGGTGAAGAACACGCATCCCGCCTTTGCACTGCGGCTGCGGCCGAACCAGGATTTTGCCGGCTGCCTGGAAGCGTTCTGCCGGCAGCGCGGCATCAGCCGCGCCCGGCTGCGCGGCGGTGTCGGCAGTATCATCGGCGCGCGCTTTGCCGATGGCAAAAGCGTGGTGCCGTTTGCGACCGAGCTGTTGATCGGCGCCGGCGAGATCGGACCGGGCGCGAGCGGCGCGCTGGAAGCGCAGCTCGACGTCGCGCTGGTTGATTATCTCGGCGGGCTTGCCGAGGGGCGGCTGGTGCGCGGCGACAATCCCGTGCTGATGACGATGGAGCTGGTGCTCGAGCCGCTGGAGGCGGCGGGGCGGGGGTAGGTTATTAGTTGTCGCCCGGCGACGGCCGGTCCCATGACCCCGGTCGTCGGCGTTGGGGGAAAGCCGGCCATTACCGTGAGCAATTCCGTCACGGCGTATGGGTCCAGGCCTGCGCCGGGACGACGCTCGGCCGACAGAGCTGCGGGTGAAAATCGTTCTTGTTATGTTCAGGGTGACGTGCGACTGTTCGGAAGACCTCAAGTTGCAGCTGCCGCAAGGAGCGGGGACGAATGGCCCGGAAAAATCGCCCGATCAATCTGCCCGCGCCGTATCTGCGCAAGGTGTGGCTCGATCCGTCGCGCATCGAGGATCGAAAGGCCTATCCTTATTGCCTGCCGTTTCTAAGCGACGAGTTCGAACTCTCGTTCGAAACGCCCATCACCATCATCGTCGGCGAGAACGGCACCGGCAAATCCACGCTGCTGGAAGGCATTGCCGTGCTCGCCGGCTATGATGAGGCTGGCGGCGGCAAGGGCTACATGCCGGTCGATCATTCCAACGCTCTCGAGGAGATGGGCGGGCAGTTGTCGACGGCGCTGCGCGCGAGCTGGCTGCCGAAGATCACCAATGGCTGGTTCTTCCGCGCCGAGAGTTTTTTCTCGGTCGCACGCTATCTCGATGAGGCTGCGCGTGAAGTCGGTGTGATAGGACCCGACTTCCTATCGCATTCGCACGGCGAGGGTTTCATGCGCTTCTTCGAGGAGCGCTGCCGCAGGCAAGGCATCTTCGTCTTCGACGAGCCGGAATCCGCATTGTCGCCAGCGCGGCAGATCGAATTCCTGAAACTGCTGCAGCGGATGGAGAATTCGAAAATTTGCCAGGTCGTGATGGCCACGCATTCGCCGATGCTGATGGCCTATCCCACCGCCCGGCTGCTGCGGCTCACCAAATACGCGCTGGAGCCGGTGACGGTCGAGGAGACCGAGCACTTCAGGCTGATGCGCGAGTTCTACCGGGATCCGACCGGGTTCGTGGAAGGCGCGATCGCGGGAGCGTGAGGCGCCGGGAAATAAACTGGCCGCCGAACCCACGACGATCCGGCGGCCGCCCGGGACCTCGCAATTAAATCGCGATAAAAATGCCCCCAGCCCGGGTGAAATCAGCCTACGCCATCATTGCGTGTGCGCGGCATTACAAATGCCGTTCCAAGCAAGGAACACGGCGCGTGTTGCGTGGGAGACACGAAGATAGGTAAGCGGCCCCGGACTTTTGCGGGCACCGGAGCCGCCAACCTGGGTGGTACAGGTTTTCCTCCGGCCAGGCTTTTGGGGGGTCTCGTGCCGGAGGCTCAAGGACGACTCCTTGATACGGCCAAGCGTTCCTCACGATACCCTGCACTGCGACGATTTTTCGCCACGAGCGAGAGATGGGCGCCGAGATAGCTAAGCGCGTCCGACCTGCCCATGCGGTCTGAGTATCCTACTCCGCCGCCTCGCTCGCCCCGCTCGACTTCCTTGGCTTGCCGTCGGCCTTCTTCAGCACCGGCGCCAGAAACTTGCCGGTGTAGCTGCGCGGCGCCTTCACGATATCTTCCGGCGGGCCCCAGGCGACGATCTCGCCGCCGCCGTCGCCGCCTTCGGGCCCGAGGTCGATGACCCAGTCGGCGGTCTTGATGACTTCGAGGTTGTGCTCGATCACGACCACCGTGTTGCCCTGGGCGACGAGCTCGTGCAGCACTTCCAGCAGCTTCTTGACGTCGTGGAAGTGTAGGCCGGTGGTCGGCTCGTCCAGAATATAGAGCGTGCGGCCGGTGGCGCGCTTGGACAGCTCCTTGGCAAGCTTGACGCGTTGCGCTTCGCCGCCGGAGAGCGTGGTGGCCTGCTGGCCGACATGGATGTAGTCGAGGCCAACGCGGTGCAGGGTGTTGAATGTT